>JBKBSR010000394.1:0-2498 GCA_046291055.1 Roseococcus sp. | reverse complement strand
ACAGACTCCCCCCTCATAGACCACGCGGTGGGCGAGGCGGAATGGTGGGAGCTGCTGGCGGGCGCATCGGCGGGCAAGGTGTCCCGCCGCCTCTCCGCCCTGTTCGCGCCGCTCTTCGCGCCCTCGGCCGCGCCCGACGGCTGCCTGGTGGTCGGCCGGCTCGCCCAGACGCTGGACGGGCGCATCGCCACGCGCGGCGGCCACAGCCGCTGGATCGGCGGCGAGGCCGACCTGCGCCACACCCACCGGCTGCGCGCCCTCTGCCACGCCGTGGTGGTGGGCGCGGAGACGGTGGCCGAGGATGACCCGCAGCTCACCACCCGCCTCGTGCCCGGCCCCTCGCCGCTGCGCGTGGTGCTCGACCCCTCGCGCCGGCTCGGCACGGGATTCCGGGTGTTCCACGAGGGCCCGCCCACCCTGCTCGTCACCGCCGCCGAGGGCCCCGACCGGCACGGCACGGCCGAGGTGCTGCGCCTGGGGCGCAACGCCGCGGGCGGGCTCGACCTCGCGGCGCTGCTGCGCGCCTTGGCCGCGCGGGGGGCGCGGCGCATCTTCGTGGAGGGCGGCGGGCAGACCGTCTCGCGCTTCCTCGCCGCCGGGCTGCTGGACCGGCTGCATGTGACGGTCGCGCCGATGATCCTCGGCTCCGGCCGCCCCGCCTTCGCCCTGCCCGAGGTGGCCCGGGTGGACCAGGGGCTGCGCTTCGCCTGGACGGTGCATGAGCTGGCGCCCGACGTGCTGTTCGACATCGCGCTCGGGCGACGCAAGCCGTGAGCCCGCCGTCGGAGCAGGAAGCGCCGACGGCGCGCGGCGCGGGCCGTCCGGCCACGGCCGGCCGCGCGCTGTGGCATGTCGCCCCGGGCGTGGCGGAGCTGCGCCCCTCCGCGCCCGGCGACGCCCCGCCCGGCGCGCTGCCCGTGCGCGCGCGCGTCTCCGCCCTCTCGCGCGGCACCGAACGCCTCGTGCATTTCGGCCGGGTGCCGCCCGAGGCCGCGGAGGCGATGCGCGGCCCCGGCCAGGAGGGGGATTTCCCCTTTCCCGTCAAATACGGCTACTGCCTCGTCGGCGTGGTGGAGGAAGGCCCCCGCGCGGGGGAGCGCGTCTTCTGCCTGCACCCGCACGAGGAGCGCGCCCTGGTCGCGCCCGGCTTCTGCGCCCCCATCCCCGACCACATCCCCGATGCGCGCGCCACGCTGGCCGCCAACATGGAGACGGCGCTGAACGCGCTGTGGGACGCCGCCCCCCTGCCCGGCGAGCGCGCCCTGGTGATCGGCGCGGGGGTGGTGGGGCTGCTCGCCGCCTTCCTGCTCGCGCGCATCCCGGGCATGGCGGTGACCGTGGTGGACCGCGATCCGGCCCGCCGCGCGCCGGCCGAACTGCTCGGCGCGCGCTTCGCCCTCCCCGAGGAGGCTCCCGGGGAGCAGGAGCTGATCCTCCACGCGAGCGCGAGCGAGGCGGGGCTGCGCCTCGCCCTGGAAAAGGCGGGCTTCGAGGCGCGCATCCTCGAGCTCTCCTGGTTCGGGGCGGCCTGCCCCTCCCTGCCGCTCGGCGCGGCCTTCCACCACCGGCGGCTGCGGCTGATCTCCTCGCAGGTGGGCAGCGTCAGCCCCGCCCTGCGCGGGCGGCGCAGCCATGCCGAGCGGCTGGCCCTCGCCCTCTCGCTGCTCGAGGATGCGCGGCTCGATGCGCTGCTCGGCCCGGTGATCCCCTTCGCCGAGCTGCCCCGACGCATCACCGCCCTGCTCGACCCGCCGCCCGGCGCGGCGCAACCCCTCTGCCCCCTCGTCAGCTACGGAACCTGAGCCCCATGTTCAGCCTCACCGTCGTGGATCACATCATGATCGCCCACAGCTTCCGGGGCGAGGAGTTCGGCCCCGCGCAGAGGCTGCACGGCGCGACCTTCGTGGTGGAGGCGGAGTTCCGCGCGCCGAAGCTCGACGACCTGCACCTGCTGATCGACATCGGCCTCGCCAAGGACGCGCTGCGGCGCATCCTCTCGGGCCTCGACTACCGCAACCTCGACGAGGAGCCGGTCTTCGCCGGGAAGAACACCACCACCGAGTATCTGTGCTTCCACATCCACGGGCTGCTCGCCGCCGCCTGCCGGGACGGCACGCTGGGCGCGGGCGGGCGGGGCGTGAGCGCGATCAAGGTGCTGCTGCGCGAAAGCCACATCGCCTGGGCCGCCTTCGAGGGGCCGGTGGGCTGAGCCGGCGGCGATGCGCCTCGCCCTCCTCGTTCCCGCCCCCTTCGACACGCTCTCGGGCGGCTATGGCTATGACCGGCGCATGGTGGCGGAGCTGACCGCGCTCGGCCATGCCGTGCGGGTGGTGGAGCTGCGCGGCCGCTTCCCCCTGCCCGACGCCGAGGCCGAGGCGGAGGCCGCGCGCGCGCTGGAGGGCCTCGCCCCGGGGGAGGTCGCGCTGGTGGACGGGCTCGCCCTGCCCGGCTTCGCCCCCCAGGCCGAGGCGCTGGCGCGCAGCGGCGCGGTGGCGCTG
>JBKBSR010000038.1:0-13716 GCA_046291055.1 Roseococcus sp. | reverse complement strand
GAGCTCGGCGTGGACAACGACCTCGTCGTGGACGCCGACGAGGAGGTGTTCGAGATGAACAACGGCTGCATCTGCTGCACCGTTCGCGGGGATTTGATCCGCATCCTCTCGGGCCTGATGAAGCGGCGCGAGAAGTTCGACGGCATCATCGTCGAGACCACGGGCCTCGCCGACCCCGCCCCCGTCGCGCAGACCTTCTTCGTGGACGAGGACGTGAAGCGCGCCACGAAGCTCGACTCCATCGTGACGGTGGTGGACGCGAAGCACCTCTCCCAGCGCCTGAAGGATTCGCGCGAGGCGGAGGAGCAGATCGCCTTCGCCGACCTTGTGCTGCTCAACAAGATGGACCTCGTGACGGAGCAGGAGGCCGGCGCCGTCGAGGCGAAAATCCGCGCCATCAACCCCTGGGCCGAGCTGATCCGCTCCACCAGATCCGCCGTGCCGGTGGAGCGCGTGATCGGCCGCGACGCCTTCAGCCTGGAGCGCATCCTGGCGCGCGAGCCCGAGTTCCTCTCGGGCGAGGACGCGCACGAGCACGACAGCGAGGTGAACAGCGTGAGCTTCGAGGTCTCCCGCCCCATAGACCCCGAGAAGTTCAACGCCTGGATGACGGAACTCCTCGCCAACAAGGGCCAGGACCTGCTGCGCACCAAGGGCATCCTCGCCTATCCCGACGAGGACCGCCGCTTCGCCTTCCAGGCCGTGCACATGATCGCCGACGGCGACTTCATCTCCCCCTGGCGCGAGGGCGAGCCGCGCACGTCGAAGATCGTCTTCATCGGGCGCGACCTCAATCGCCCCGCGCTGCGCCGCGGCTTCGAAGCCTGCCAGGTGGAGGCGTGAGCGCCACCCAGGAGATCGCCTACCTCCTCGACTCCCGCGGCGTAGCGCGGGAGCTGGGGGCCTGGGTGGTCGGCCTCGCCTTCGGCCGCGAGGGGCGCTCGCTCGCCTTCGGGCTCGGCGATGGCAGCGTGCATGTCGCGGACGCGCGCAACCCGGGCGGCGACTGGGCGCGAGCGGAGGCGCACAGGGGCGCGGTGCTCGCCCTCTGCGCCGATGTCGCCGAGGGCGTGCTGACGGGCGGCGATGACGGCCGCCTGGCACGCATCACCCCCGCCGGCGCGGTGGAGGAGGTCGCCGCCTTCGGGCGCAAATGGGTGGAGCATGTCGCGGCCCATGAATCGGGGGTGCGCGCCGCGGCCGTGGCGAAGGCCGTGCATGTGCTGGACGCGGCGGGCAAGGTGCTGAAATCCCTGCCGCACCCCTCGACCGTCGCGGGCCTCGCCTTCGACGCCAAGGGCAAGCGTGTGGCGGCCAGCCACTACAACGGCGCCTCGCTCTGGTTCGTGGGCGCGCGCGAGGACAAGCCCCGGCTGCTCGAGTGGAAGGGCAGCCACCACGCCATCGCGATCCATCCCGACGGCACGCATGTCGTCACCGCCATGCAGGAGAACACGCTGCATGGCTGGCGCCTCGCCGACGGGCAGCACATGCGCATGTCGGGCTATCCGGGCAAGACGCACAGCCTCTCCTTCAGCGCCAAGGGCCGCTGGCTCGCCACCAGCGGGGCGGAGAGCGTGGTGCTCTGGCCCTTCTTCGGCGGCGGGCCCATGGGCAAGGCGCCGACCGAGCTCGCGGGCGGGGATTCCGTGCTGTGCACCCGCGTGGCCTGCCATCCGCAGCACGAGATGGTGGCCGCGGGCTTCGAGGACGGCCTCGTGCTGCTGGCCGACATCGCCTCGGGCCGGGTGCTGCCCATCGCGCCCCCGGGGCGCGGCGCCGTCTCGGCGCTGGGCTGGAACGGGAATGGCGCGCAGCTCGCCTTCGGCACCGAGCAGGGCTTCGCCGCCGTGCTGGACCTCTCGCGCCGATGATGCTGCGCACGCGCCACCTCGCCATGCCCGCGCTCGGCCTCGGCACCTGGCCGATGCAGGGCGCGCAGTGCCAGGCGGCGGTGGAGAGCGCGCTGGCGCTCGGCTACCGCCACATCGACACGGCCGAGATGTACGGCAACGAGGCGGAGGTGGGTGCGGCGCTGCGGGCGAGCGGCCTGCCGCGCGGCGAGCTCTTCGTCACCACCAAGGTCTGGTGGGACAAGCCCGACGGGCCGCGCTTCCGCGCCGCCGCGCTCGCCTGCCTCGAACGCCTGGGGCTGGAGGCGGTGGACCTGCTGCTGATCCACTGGCCCTCCCCGGCGCTCGACCTGCCTTCGGTGCTGGAGGCGATGGCGCGGCTGCGCGAGGAGGGGCGGGCGAAGGCCCTCGGCGTCTCGAACTTCCCGCCCGGGCTGCTGCGCCGGGCGCTCGACCTCGCCATCGCCCCGCTCGCCTGCCTGCAGGTGGAGCATCACGCCATGCTCGACCAGTCGCGGCTGCTCGCGCTGACCGAGGCGGCGGGCATGGTGCTGACGAGCTACACGCCCCTCGGCAAGGGCGAGGTGGCGACGCATCCCGCGGTGCGCGCCGTCGCCCGGCGCCATGGCGCGACCGGGGCGCAGGTGGCGCTGGCCTATCTGCTGGGCAAGGGCCTTGTGGCGGCGGTGCCCAAGGCGGCGAGCGCGGCGCGCCAGGCGGAGAACCTGGGCGCCCTCTCGCTGCGCCTCGCGCCCGAGGATGTCGCGGCGCTCGATGCGCTGCCGAAGGACCGCCGCTTCGTGAACCCGTCCTTCGCGCCCGACTGGGCCGCCTGATCACGCCCCCCAGCGCGCCAGCCAGCCGAGGTCGTGGCAGAGGATGAGATCCTCGTAGCGGCGGTCGGACATCAGCACCTCGTGCACCAGCGTGGAGCGCGCGAGCGCGCCCTCCACCGCCACGGGTCGGCCCTCGCGCAGCACCAGCAGGTGGGGAAACAGCGCCGCCCACTCCTCCATCACGCGGAAGGGGTTGCGGTCGGCGAAGCGCATCAGCGTCCAGAGGTTGAACTCCACCTGCACCAGCGGGCGGAAGCGGCGCAGCGCCTCGCGCCCGCCCGCGAGCGCGGCCGGCTCGCTGCCCTCTAGATCGAGCTTGACGACATCGAGCCGCGGCAGCTCCGCGGCCACGGCGTCGAGGGTGGTGACGGGCACGCGCTGGTCCTCGGCCCAGCCGGGCGGGGCCGGGGCGTCGGGCCCGGCGAGGAAGGCGACCGAGGCGTTGTCGCGCGGAACACGCAGCACCGCCTCGCCCGGGGCGGCGCCCAGCGCCTCGGCCCGGCATTCGGCGCGCCCCAGGCCATGCCGCGCAAGGTTCTGGGCGAGGTGCGGCCGCAGCGCCGCGTTCGGCTCGAAGGCCAGCAGCCGCGCATGGCGGGGCGCGCCGAAGCCCATGGCGAGCGCGCCCAGGCCGAGATTGGCCCCGCCATCCAGCAGCACCGCCCCCTCCCCGCCATCGGGCAGCAGGGCGCGAACGAGGCGCAGCAGCGCCTCCTGCGCGGCGGCCTCCTGCGCGAGGCCGCGCGCGTAGCCATCGCCCGCCGGCGCGGACAGGGCGAGCATCCGCCCGCCGAGGCGCACGGGCGCCGCATCGGCCAGCGGGTCGGCGAAGCCCGCCACAAGGCTCTCGTGCAGCGAGGCGATGTCGGGCACCGCCGCCCCGGGCGGCGCGGGCGTGCCGAAGCGCAGCCGGTGCCAGGCGTCCAGCGCCTCCGCATCCGGCCGCGCGGCGATGCGCGGCACGAAGGGGCGCCCGCGCCGGGCCTGGTGCTCCGGGCTGGCGAGGAAGGCCGCCGCAAGGTCGCGCGGATCCGCGAGGCCGCACCAGTTCGCGACGACTTCCGCGCTCTCGGGCTCGCGGCCTAAGATGATCCGGTAGGCCCAGACGACCACATGCTCGGCGATCGGCATGCTGGCTTCGGCTCCCTGCGCTTGCCGGGCCCCGCGCCCGGCCATGACGAACGAGGACGGCACGAGCATGGCAGACACGGACGACGACGGCGAAGAGCTCGATCTGGGCATCTCGCTCGAGGTGGTGGCGACGGTGGTGGACCTCGCCCACGCCGTGCAGGATTCCGAGGAGGCGGAGATCGGCCGCCCCGAGGACGACGAGGAGCTGGACGACGACGAGGAGAACGAGATCACCGAGGAGATGCTGACCGACTACATCGACGAGCTGAACGAGGAGCAGCAGAACGCCCTCATCGCGCTCGCCTGGGTCGGCCGCGGCGACTACGAGCCGGAGGAGTGGCAGGAGGCGCTGAAGCTGGCCGCCGAGCGCAATGCGCGCGGCGACGCCTCGAGCTACCTCGCCGGCATGGAGGGGCTGGGCGATCTGCTCTCCGAGGGGCTCGCCGCCTTCGGCATCGCGGTGGAGGAGGTGGAGCGCTGAGGCGCTCCCCCTTCCCTACACCGTGAAGTATTTCGCCCGCGGGTGGTGCAGCACGATGGCGCTCGTGCTCTGCTCGGGATGGAGCTGCCACTCGTCGGAGAGCGAGACGCCGATGCGCTCCGCACCCAGCAGCTTCAGCAGCGGCTCCTGGTCCTCGAGCCGCGGGCAGGCGGGATAGCCGAAGGAGTAGCGGCCGCCGCGGTAGCCCTGGCTCAGCATCTTCTCGATGTCCCGCTCGTCCTCGCTGGCGAAGCCGAGTTCGGCGCGGATGCGCTTGTGGACGTATTCGGCCAGCGCCTCCGCCATCTCCACCGAGAGGCCGTGCAGGTAGAGGTAGTCCTGGTAGCGGTTCTCCTCGAACCACTCGCGCGCCATGTCGGAAGCCTTCTGCCCGACGGTGACCACCTGCAGGCCGATCACGTCGCGCTCCGCATCGTCCACGTCGCGCACGAAATCGGCAATGCACTCGCCATCCTCCTTGGGCTGGCGGGGCATGTGGAAGCGCGCGGCCTCGGTCACGCCGTCCTCCTCGAAGAGGATCAGGTCATTGCCCTGCCCCGCGCATTTCCAGTAGCCGTAGATGGCCTGGGGCTTGAGGATCTGCTGCTCCTCCGTCAGCGCCAGCATGCGCTTGAGCACGGGGCGCAGCTCCTGCTTCGCCCAGCCGAGGAAATCCTCGAGCGAGCGGCCCGCCTTCCGGAAGCCCCACTGGAACTGGTAGAGGCTGCGCTCGTTGAGGAAGGGCACCAGCGCCTTGGGAGCGGCCTCCATCACGCGCGGGCCCCAGAAGGGCGGGACGGGCACGGGCAGGCCCGCCGTGAGGCGCCGGCGTCGGGCCTGGGCATAGGCGAGATCCACCGGGGCGAAGCCGCGCGGGTCGGCCTGGCCCAGCACGCGCTTCTCGTTGCGCGCCTTGCCCGAACGCCGCGCCTGGATGGCGGCGAGGTAGCCGTCGAAGTCGTTGCCCATCACCTTGTCCATCAGGTGCAGGCCGTCGAAGGCGTCGCGCGCATAGGCCACGCGCCCGCAGGCATAGGCCTTCACGCAATCCTCCTCGACGTAGTTGCGCGTCAGCGCCGCGCCCCCCAGCAGCACAGGCAGCTCGATGCCCTGGCGCGACATCTCCTCCAGGTTCTCGCGCATCACCACGGTGGACTTCACCAGCAGCCCCGACATGCCGATGGCGTGCGCCTTGTGCTCGCGCGCGGCGGCCAGGATGTCGGCGAGCGGCACCTTGATGCCGAGGTTGATCACCTTGTAGCCGTTGTTGGTGAGGATGATGTCCACGAGGTTCTTGCCGATGTCGTGCACGTCGCCCTTCACGGTGCCGAGCACGATGACGCCCTTCTCCTGCCCCTCCACGCGCTCCATGAAGGGTTCGAGATAGGCCACGGCCGCCTTCATCGTCTCGGCCGACTGCAGCACGAAGGGAAGCTGCATCTTGCCCGCGCCGAAGAGGTCGCCCACCACCTTCATGCCGTCGAGCAGGATGTCGTTGATGATGGCGAGCGGCGTGAGCCCCTTGGCCAGCGCGTCCGCCAGCTCCTCCTCCAGCCCCTTGCGGTCGCCGTCCACGATGCGGTCCTTCAGGCGCTCCTCGACCGTCTCGGCCTTCTTCTTCGCCGCGGCGTCGGCGGCCTTGCGGCCGGCGAACATCTCGAGGACCTTCTGCAGCGGGTCATAGCCCTCGCGGCGGCGGTCGAAGATCAGGTCCTCCATCACCTGCACCTCCTCGGGCGGGATCTGGTGCAGCGGCTTGATCTTGGAGACGTGCACGATCGCCCCCGTCATGCCGGCCTTCACCGCATGATCGAGGAAGACGCTGTTCAGCACGTGGCGCGCGGCCGGATTGAGGCCGAAGGAGATGTTGGACAGGCCGAGGATGATCTGGATGTCCGGGAACTCCTCCCGGATCATGCGGATGCCCTCGAGCGTCCACAGGCCGAGCTTCCGGTCGTCCTCGTTGCCGGTGGCGATGGTGAAGGTCAGCGGGTCTATCAGCAGGTCGGACTGCGGCAGGCCATGGCGGTTGCAGGCGAAGTCCACGAGGCGCCGGGCGATGCGCAGCTTGTCCTCTGCCGTCTTTGCCATGCCCTGCTCGTCGATGGTGAGCGCGATCACGGCGGCGCCGAACTTCCGCGCGAGCACCATGCGGTCATGCGCCGCGCCCTCGCCTTCCTCGAAGTTGATCGAGTTGATGATGGGCTTGCCGCCGTGCAGCTTCAGCGCGGCCTCGATCACCGGCGTCTCGGTGCTGTCGATCACCAGCGGGCTGTTCACGCTGGCGGTGAAGCGCTTCACCACCTCGCACATCTCGGCCATCTCGTCGCGGCCGACGAAGGCGGTGCAGATGTCGAGGGAGTTCGAGCCCTCGGCCACCTGCTCGCGCCCGATGGCGAGGCAGCCGTCCCAGTCGTGCGCAGCCTGGCGCTCGCGCCAGGCCTTGGAGCCGTTGGCGTTGCAGCGCTCGCCGATCGAGAAGTAGCTGTTCTCCTGGCGCAGCGCGACGGCGCTGTAGAGCGAGGCGACGGAGGGCACCCAGTGGAAGCGGCGCCGCACCGGCGCGGGCCGCGCCGCACCGCCCGCGAGCCGGCGCAGCACCGCGTCCAGCGCGGCGATGTGCGGGGTGGAGGTGCCGCAGCAGCCGCCGATCAGGTTGAAGCCGTCCTCGACGACGAAGCGCTCCATCCACACCGCCATCTCCTCGGGCGAGAGCGGGTAGTGCGTCCGGCCGTCCACCAGCTCGGGCAGGCCGGCGTTGGGCTGCACGCTGAGCAGCCCGGGCCAGTTCTGCGAGAGCCAGCGGATGTGCTCGGCCATCTCCTGAGGCCCCGTCGCGCAGTTGAGGCCGAGCAGGGGAACGTCCAGCGCATGCACCACCGTGGCGGCGGCCGAGATGTCGGGGCCGACCAACAACGTGCCAGTCGTCTCCACCATCCCCCGCCCAAAGAGGGGGATGTCGCTCTTCGTCTCAGCCTTTTCGGCCTTGTCGGCGTTCACCGCGGCCTTGATGTAGAGCGTGTCCTGGTTCGTCTCGGTCAGCAGCGCGTCCGCGCCGCCGGCGATGAGGCCGCGGCACTGCTCGGTCAGCGCCGCCTCCAGCGCGTCGTAGGAGATGTGGCCGAGCGAGGGCAGCTTGGTGCCCGGCCCGATGTCGCCCACCACCCAGCGGTGGCGCCCGTCGGCGAAGCTCTCGGCGGCCTCGCGCGCCAGGCCGACGGCGAGCTTGTTGATCTCGAAGGCGCGGTGGCCGAGCTCGAACTCCTCGAGCGTGACGGGGCTGCCGCCGAAGGTGTTGGTCAGCACCATGTCGGCGCCGGCCTCGAAATAGCTGCGATGGATCTCGCGCACGATGTCGGGGCGCGAGAGGTTCAGCACCTCGGTGCAGTTCTCCTTGTCCCAGAAGTCGCGCGCCACGTCGAGGTCCATCGCCTGCACGCGCGCGCCCATGCCGCCGTCGCACAGCAGCACGCGCTCGCGCAGAACCTCGAGGAGATGCGGTCGGGACATGCGGTTCTCTCTTGCGTCTCAGGCGTCGGCGAGGAGGCGGGCGGGCAGCTTCTCCGCGCGCCACAGGCGCACGGCGAGCGGCCCGGGGATGTCGGCGGGCCGGGGCGCGGCGCAGCCGGCCGCGCCCAGCCAGCCGGCGATGGCGGCGTCGTCGAAACCGGGCCAGCGGTGCGCGAATCGGCGCATCACCTCGGCGCGCTCATGCGGCGCGAGGTCGAGCACCAGCAGCGCGCCGCCCGGGCGCAGCACCCGCGCGGCCTCGGCCAGCGCCGCGGCCGGATCCTCGGCGTAGTGCAGCACCATCTGCAGCGTCACCGCATCGAAGCGCGCATCGGGCAGGGGCAGGCGATACATGTCGGCGAGCCGCACGGTGCAGCGCTCCGCGAGACCGCGCTCGGAGAGGCGCGCGCGGGCGAGCGCCAGCATCTCGCGGCTCGCGTCCACCCCCAGCGCGCGCCCCACCCGCGGCGCCACCAGCTCGAGCAGCGCGCCGGTGCCGGTGCCGATGTCGAGCAGGCTCTCCACCCGCTCGGGCAGGGCGGCCAGCAGCGCGGCCTCGATGGCGGCCGCATCCAGGCCCAGGGCGCGGATTTCGTCCCACTCCATGCCCTCGCGCTGGAAGGCCTCGGAGGCGGCGCGGGCGCGCTCGGCGGCGATGCGCGCGGCCTGGCGGCGGTCCGCCTGCAGCAGCGGATCATCCTCCGGCAGCCGGGCGAGCAGGGCGCGGGCGAGATCGGCCCCGGCCGGGAGCTGGAAATAGACGTGCGGCCCCTCGGGCAGCCGCTCCAGCAGCCCGGCCTCGTGCAGCAGCTTGAGGTGGCGCGAGAGGCGCGGCTGGGACTGGCCGAGAACGGCGCAGAGCTCGCTGACGTTGAAGGCCCCGCGCGCGCAGAGGGCGAGCAGGCGCAGCCGGGTCGGCTCGGCGGCGGCGCGCAGTTGGGTGAGCAGCGGCTCCATGGCTTGCCAATGGCATAAACATATCCTTATGTCCAGTGTATGGTCTGGTCGCTCGACGCCCGCATCCCCGTGACCCTGCTGCCCGACCTCGCGGCGGTGGAGGCGGCGCTTGCCGAGGGCGGGCCGGCCGCGCTGGTGACCGCCGCGCCGCCGCCGCCCAAGCCCGCGCGGGCGGTGGCTGCCGTCTCCTTCGCCGCCGGGGTGGCCACGCACCGCGCGGGCTGCGCCTGCTGCCAGGGGCGCAGCCCGGCCGCCCAGGCGCTGGACCGGCTTTTTCAGGCCCGCGCCCGCGGCGCCGCCCCCTGGTTCGAGCGCGTGCTGGTGCTGGACGAGGAGGGCGCGGGGGCCGAGGTGCTGGCCGCGCTGCGCGAGGATGCGCTGGCCGCGGCGCGGTTCCGGGGGGCGTGAGGCGGCGCTAGACTGGTCCCACACGCCAGGACACGCCCGCCATGAGCTTCGCCAGCACCCAGGATCTCGCCGAGAAGCGCGTCTCCTTCGACGAACTCGGCCCCGGCCTCTACGCCTATACCGCCGAGGGCGACCCCAACTCCGGCGTCATCGTCGGGCCGGATGGCGTGGTGGTGGTGGACGCCCAGGCCACGCCGCTGATGGCGCGCGACGTGCAGGCGCGCATCGCCGCCGTCACGCCGCTGCCGGTGAGGCAGGTGGTGCTGACGCACTACCACGCCGTGCGGGTGCTGGGCGCCAGCGGCTACCCCGCGCACGCCATCATCGCCTCGGAGGCGACGCGCGCGCTCATCGTCGAGCGCGGCGCGCAGGACATGGACAGCGAGATCGGCCGCTTCCCGCGCCTGTTCCGCGGGCGCGAGACCATCCCCGGCCTCACCTGGCCCACCCACAGCTTCGAGCGGCGCATGACGCTCTGGCTCGGCGCGCGCGAGGCGCAGGTGATCCACATCGGCCGCAGCCACACGGCGGGCGACACGGTGGTCTGGCTGCCGAAGGAGCGCGTGCTCTTTGCCGGCGACACGGTGGAGTTCGGCGCCACCCCCTATTGCGGCGACGCGCATTTCGCCGACTGGCCCGCCACGCTCGCCGCCATCCGCGAGCTCGGCCCCGAGAAGCTCGTGCCCGGCCGCGGCGCGGCGCTGCTGACCAGGGCGGATGTCGCCGAGGCGCTGCGCCAGACCGAGAGCTACGTGACCGACCTCTTCGCCCTGGCGCGCCAGGCCGTGGCCAAGGGCTGGTCGCTCAAGGCCCTCTACGACGAGGCGATGGCCGCGATGCGCCCGAGATACGGCCACTGGGTGATCTTCGAGCACTGCATGCCCTTCAACGTCTCCCGCGCCTTCGACGAGGCCTCGGGCATCGCGCATCCGCGCATCTGGACGGCGGAGCGCGACCTCGAGATGTGGCGGGCGCTGGAGCAGGGCGCGCCGATGAAGAGCGCCGAAGCGCATTGATGGCGGGCCGCTTCGCGCCGCCGCGCTACGCCGCGCCGCCGCCGCGCCATCCGGGCGGCGAGGAGGCGGCGCGCGTGGTGGTGGCGGGCGGCGGGCTCGTGGGCCTCACGGTCGCGCTCGACCTCGCGCGGCGCGGCGTCGAGGTGGTGCTGCTGGACGATGACGACACCGTCTCCACCGGCAGCCGCGCCATCTGCTTCGCCAAGCGCACGCTGGAGATCTACGGCCGCCTCGGCCTCGGCGCGAAGTTCCTGCAGAAGGGCGTCACCTGGAATCGCGGCCGCGTCTTCCACGGCGAGCGCGAGGCCTACGCCTTCGACCTGCTGCCCGAGCAGGGGCACGAATACCCGGCCTTCGTGAACCTCCAGCAGTATTACGCCGAGGCCTGGCTGGTGGAGGCCTGCGCGGCCACGGGCCGGGTCGAGCTGCGCTGGCGGCACAAGGTCACCGGCATCGAGAACCGCCCCGATGGCGCGCGGCTTTCCGTCGAGACCCCGCACGGCGCCTACACGCTGCACGCCGACTGGCTGCTCGCCTGCGACGGCGCGCGCAGCTTCCTCCGTGAATCCCTGGGCCTGCCTTTCGTCGGGCAGGTCTTCCGCGACCGCTTCCTCATCGCGGACGTGGTGATGCGGGCCGATTTCCCGACCGAGCGCTGGTTCTGGTTCGACCCGCCCTTCCACCCCGGCCAATCCGTGCTGCTGCACAAGCAGCCCGACGATGTGTGGCGCATCGATTTCCAGCTCGGCTGGGAGGCGGACCCGGAGGCGGAGAAGGATCCCGCCCGGGTGCGCGCGCGTGTGGCCGCCATGCTCGGCCCCGCCATTGCCTTCGAGCTGGAATGGGTCAGCGTCTACACCTTCCGCTGCCGGCGGATGGAGCGGTTCCGCCATGGCCGCACGCTCTTCCTGGGCGACGCGGCGCACCAGGTCTCGCCCTTCGGCGCGCGCGGCGGCAATGGCGGGGTCCAGGACGCGGACAACCTCGCCTGGCGGCTCGCCGCCGTGCTGGCGGGCGAGGCGGGGGAGGCGCTGCTCGACGGCTACGAGGCCGAGCGCATCCCCGCGGCCGACGAGAACATCCTGAACTCCACCCGCAGCACGGATTTCATCACGCCGAAGAACCCCGCCGCCCGCGCCTACCGGGACGCGGTGCTGCAGCTCGCGCGCCGGCACGCCTTCGCCCGGCCGCTGGTGAACTCGGGCCGGCTCTCGCGCCCCTGGTCGGGGCAGCAGGCGGCCCCCGACGCGCCCGTGCTGCGCGAGGGGCAGGCGGAGTGGCTGCTGCGCCACATCGGCCATGACGGGCGCTTCACCCTGATCGCGCGCGAGGCCACGCCGCCCGCCCTGCCCGGCGTCACCGCGCTGATGCTGAGCGACACCCCGCGCGCGGGCGCGCTGCACGACCATTCGGGGCTGGCCGCCGCCCGCCTCGGCCTGGCGCCCGGCGAGGCGGCGCTGTTCCGCCCCGACCAGATCCTCGCCGGCCGCGCCCCGGCCGCCGACCGCGCGGCGCTGGCCGCGCTGCACGCCAAGGCCCTCGCCCGATGAACCGCCTCTCCACCGAAACCCGCCTCGCCGATCCCGACGGCTTCTACGCCCTGCTGATGGACGCACATCGCGGGCTGGACGAAGCCGCCTCCCGCGCGCTGGACGCGCGGCTCGTGCTCATCCTCGCCAACCACATCGGCGATGCGGATGTGCTGGCCGAGGCCATTGCGCTTGCGCGCCGCGCGGGCGAAGAGGAGGCATGAGCAGCAACCCGATCGAGACCATCGCCGCCTGGCAGGAGGAGTTCACCGCCATCCGCCGGGACATCCACGCCCATCCCGAGCTCGGCCTCGAGGAGCACCGCACCGCCGCCCTTGTCGCGCGCAAGCTGCGCGAATGGGGCGTCGAGGTGCATGAGGGGGTGGGCCGCACCGGGGTGGTGGGCGTGATCCGCGGCGGGCACGCGGCCGAGGGCCGCAACGACGGCCCGCGCATCGGCCTGCGCGCCGACATGGACGCGCTGCCCATGCAGGAGGCCAACGCCTTCGCCCATGCCAGCACCCATCCCGGCCGCATGCACGCCTGCGGCCATGACGGGCACACCACCATGCTGCTCGCCGCGGCGAAGTATCTCGCCCGGACGCGCAACTTCGACGGCACCGTGCACCTGATCTTCCAGCCGGGCGAGGAGGGCGCGGGCGGCGCGCTCGCCATGCTGGAGGATGGGCTGTTCACCCGCTTCCCCTGCGATGCCGTGTTCGGCATCCACAACCGCCCCGGCCTGCCGGTGGGCGAGTTCGGTCTGCGCCCCGGCCCGATGATGGCGGGCGTCGCCTTCTTCGACATCCAGGTGACGGGCAAGGGCGGCCATGGCGCGCGCCCCGAGGCGACCAACGACCCGGTGGTGATGGGGGCGGCCATCGTCCAGGCGCTGCAGTCGGTGGTGGCGCGCAACGTGCCCGCCATCGAGCGCGCGGTGCTCAGCGTCACGCGCTTCGACGCGGGGCAGGCCTACAACGTGATTCCGAACGAGGTGCGGCTGGGCGGCACGGTGCGCGCCTTCTCCAACGAGATCATGGCGCTGGTGGAGAACCGCATGCGCGCGATTTCCGAGGGGGTGGCGGCGGGGCTGGGCGGCGGCGCCGCGCTCGATTTCCGCGTGATCACCACGCCGCTGGTGAATGACGCGATGGAGGCCGTGGCCCTGGGCGACGCCGCCGCCGCCCTGGTGGGCGAGGGCCATGTGCACCGCGACTTCCCCGCCGTGATGGGCGGGGAGGATTTCGCCTTCATGCTGGAGCGCTGCCCCGGCGCCTACATCGTGACCGGCAATGGCGACAGCGCGGAGGTGCACCACCCCCGCTTCGACTTCGACGACCGCGCCATCCCCTATGGCGCGGGCGTGCTGGCGGCGGTGGTGGAGCGCAAGATGCCGCGGGCGGGCTGAGGCCGGCTCAGCCCAGGTGGCGGGCGAAGAACTCGAGCGTCCGCCGCTGCGCCAGCGCCGCGTCGGCGGCCACGTAGCTCCCGCGCTCCTCGCAGCCGAAACCATGGCCCGCGCCGGGATAGACGAAGACCTCCACCTCCGGCCGGGCGGCGCGGATGGCCTCCACATCGCTCATGGGGATGGAGGCGTCCGTCTCGCCGAAATGGAGCTGGGTGGGGCAGCGCGGCGTCTCGCCCCGCGCCGCGGCGATGCCCCCGCCATACCAGCCCACGGCGGCCGAGAAGGCGGAGGAGCGGGTGGCGCCGTGCCAGGCCACCGTGCCGCCCCAGCAATAGCCCACGATGCCGCGCCTCGCCCCCGCCGGCAGGGCGGCGGCCGCGGCGAGGATGTCGAGCAGCGTCTTGTGCTCGTCCACCTGGCCGCGCAGGGCGCGGCCGCGCGCCACGTCCTCGGCCGCGTAGCCGAGTTCCACCCCGCGCTCCACGCGGTCGAACAGGGCGGGGAGGATGACGGCATAGCCGGCCTCGGCGAAGGACTGCGCCACGCGGCGCATGTGCCGGTTCACGCCGAAGATCTCCTGCACCACC
>JBKBSR010000037.1:0-13793 GCA_046291055.1 Roseococcus sp. | reverse complement strand
GATGCGCTCCACCTCCTCGGGCAGGGCGCCGAGGCGCGCGGCGAGGCTCGCGCTGTCCAGCGCCAGCCGGCCCGAGGGCTCGACCAGGGCGAGCAGGGCGGCGGCGATCATGCGCTCGCGCGGGGCGGCGAAGGCGAGGCGGATCTGCTCGGCCAGGCGCTCGCGCAGGGTCGGGCCGGCGGCGGGCATCTCCTCGATGCCGGAAAGGTCGTCGGCGAAATCAGCGCGGCCGCCGCTGCCGAGGCTGGGGCGATAGGCCTCGCCCTCGTCCACCACATTCGCGTAGTCGGCGTCGAGGGGCGGCTCGGCCAGCATGTCGCTGCGCGCGGCCTCGGCGGCGTCAGCGGGCGGGGGCGGCTCGGCCGGCGCCGCGGCGTGGCCCTCCTCGGGCTCGAGCAGCGGGTTCCGGGCCAGCTCCTCCTCCACGAAGGCCATGACCTCGAGGTTGGAGGACTGCAGCAGCTTGATGGCCTGCCGCAGTTGCGGCGTCATCACCAGCGACTGCGACTGCCGCAGGTCGAGGCGCGGGGAGAGCATGGCTAGCCGCGCCCGGCCGGCAAGGTTGGCGTGGCGGCTGCCGGCACGGCGGGTAAACTAGAGACTGAACTTCTCGCCGAGATAGACCCGGCGCACGCCCTCATGCGCCACCACATCCTTCGGCAGCCCCTCCATGAGCACCTGCCCGTCGTGCATGATGTAGGCGCGGTCGATGATCTCGAGCGTCTCGCGCACATTGTGGTCGGTGATGAGCACGCCGATGCCGCGGTCCTTCAGGTGCTTCACCAGGTCGCGGATTTCGGCCACCGCGATGGGGTCGATGCCCGCCAGCGGCTCGTCGAGCAGGATGTAGGCGGGGTGGGTGGCCAGCGCCCGGGCGATCTCGCAGCGCCGCCGCTCGCCGCCCGAGAGCGAGAGGGCGGGGGCGCGGCGCAGATGCGCGATGCCGAACTCCGCGAGCAGGCTGTCCAGCATCTCCTCGCGCCGGTCGCGCGCCGGTTCCACCACCTCGAGCGCGGCCCGGATGTTGTCCTCCACCGAGAGGCCGCGGAAGATCGAGGCCTCCTGCGGCAGGTAGCCGAGACCCAGCCGGGCGCGGCGATACATGGGAAGCTGCGTGACGTCCGCGCCGTCGAGCGTCACCGTGCCCTCGTCGGGCTGCACGAGGCCGGTGATCATGTAGAAGGTGGTGGTCTTGCCCGCGCCATTGGGCCCGAGCAGCCCCACCGCTTCGCCCCGGCGCAGGTTGAGCGAGACGCCGCGCACCACCGGGCGCTTGCGGTAGCGCTTGCCGAGGCCGGTGGCGACGAGGCCCGGCGCGCCGCCCTCGATGGCGGTCAGGCTCGGCTTGCTCATCGGCGCTCTCCTGCGGGGCCGGGCCGCGCGGCCGGCGAGGTCTGCCCGCCTGCCCCGCCCTGCTGGGTCTGGGGCGAGACGATGCCCTGCACGCGCTGGCCCGGCTGGGCGACGAGGCGCGAGACGCCCGTGTTGAGGTTCACCAGCGCCTCGCGCCCGTTGATCTGGTTCGGGCCGCGGGTGATCCGCACATCGCCGAGCACGCGGGCGAGGCCGGTGGCGGCGGAATAGACCCCGCGCTCGCCGCGCACCACCTCGGTCTCGGAGCGGATTTCGACATTGCCGAACAGTTCCACCCTATCGAGCCGGCCCTGGCCGGGCGGGCGGGGGGCGGCGCCCTCCGTGCCGGGGCGGCCGGCGGCGGCCTGGGTGGCGGCCGGCGGCTCCTCCAGCAGATAGGCGACGATGACATCGGCCGTGATGCGGCGGTTGTCCTGGGTGGTGATGACGGCCGCGCCGCGGGCCACCGCCATGCGCCGCTGCGTCCAGTATTCCAGGCTGTCGCGTGCGGTGATGGTCTGCTGCGGGGTGGTGAGGGTGGGGGTGCGGCCGGAGAGCACCAGCACCGCCTGGTCCATGTCATAGACGGCGCGCTCGCCGGTCGCGGTGTCCGTGGCGGTGAAGACGCGCACGCCGCCCTCGGCCTCGAAGCGCCAGATCTCGTTCTGCCCGCCGGTCGGGTCCGCCCCGGGCGGGGGCGCGGCGGCGCCGGCCACGGGGCGGTAGCGCGCGATCAGCCGCTCGGCCTCCACGGTGGTGCCGTCGCGGCTCGCGCGCGCCTGGCCGCGGGCGACCACCACCTGCTCGGCCTGGCGCCACTCCATGCCGTCGCGGGCGGTGATGTCCACCGGCCCGCCCTGGCTGAGGTCTATGGTCTGCGCCGGCGCGGCGAGCGGCAGCAGCGCGAGCAGCAGGGCCAGCCGCCTCATCGCTGCCGGCCTTCCAGCACGGCGTGGGACTGGCCGGTGAAGACCAGCACCGCGCCGCGCTCGCGCATCTCGAAGCCCTCGGCGCGGATCACGCCGAAGCTGCCCTGGGCGAGGGTGGGACGGTCGCCGCGGGCGGCGCCGCCGGCGATGTCCACCTCGGCTTCCTCGGTGCGGAACATGGTGCCGTTGTCGTGGAAAATGGTGACCTCGCCCTGAAGCTCGAGGCTCTGCGCGGCGCGGTCGTAGCGGCCGCGGCGGCTTTCGGCATAGACCCAGGCCGCGCCCTCGTTCAGCAGCATGTCGGCGCGGGGATCCTCGAGCAGCACCACTTCGCGCTCGCCCTCCTCGCGCAGCAGCCGCGCGAGGCGGGCGGTGACGGTGTAGGGGCGGTTCTGCTCGTCCGCGCCCTGGTAGCGCGGCTCGGTGACCTGCAACGCCTCCGGCGCCAGGGCGGGGCCGCGGCGGAAGGAGAGCCGGCCCTCGCGCCCCTCGATGTCGGGCCAGAACAGGAGCAGGGCGAAGAGGCTCGCGGCCAGCAGCGGCATGGCGAGCTTGGCGGCGCGCACCATGAGCCTGCGGCGCGCCAGTTCGCGCGCACTGGGGGCGCGCCGCGCGCGGGAAGGGGCGAGGCGGCGGCGGCGCTCCTCGGGCGGGGTGGCGAAATCGGCCCGGACCACGCGCTCGCTCATGCGGCGCTCCCGGGGCGGGACGCAGGGCGGGAGGAGGAGGGGCCGCGCGCGGCTGGAGGGGAGGCGAACGACACGCCTCCCTATGGGGGCAGCGGCCGCCGCGGGTCAAGGCAAGGATCGTGCCACAGCGTGACCGCCGGCCGAATCAAACCCGCTCGGCCACCTTGATCGCCACCTTGCAGCCGAGCTTGATGGCCGCCGAGAGCAGCCGGTAGCCGGGCGTCAGCTCCGCCTCGTTGGCGAGGCCGATGTCGCGGTGCTCGAGCTCCTCGGCGCGGAAGCGGGCGATGTCGGCGCGCAGTTCGGCCTCGTCCTCGCCCAGATTCTCCTCCTGCGCGCGGTAGTGTTCGTCGATCGCCTCCTCGACGGCCACGGTGCAGGCCATGGCGGCGCGCGGCCCCATGGCGGCGGTGGCCGCGCCGAGCACGAATCCGGCCACATGCCAGAAGGGCAGCAAGGCGGTGGGGCGCACGCGCCGCTCCGCGATCAGGCGGGAGAAGGTGTCGAGGTGCTCCTGCTCCTGCTCCTGCATGTGGCGGATGGTGGGCTCGTGCCTGGTGCCGCGCAGCACGGCGAGCTGGCCCTGGTAGATCCGCTTCGCGCCGTATTCGCCGGCATGGTCCACGCGGATCACGCGCTCCAGGTAGCGCCGGGGGGTAAGGGCGGGCGGGGTGCTCATGCGGTGCGGCTCCGTCGGGCGAGGCCGAGGGCGAGCGCGCCCAGGGCCAGCGCATAGATCAGGTTGAGGCCCGCCATGGAAAGGGGCAGGCCGGGGATGAGGTAGGCGGGTTCGTCGCAGGGCTTGGCGGGGGCGGGGCGCAGCGCGGCCATCAGATCCTCCACGCTGGCGCCCGTGCCGGTCGAGGCGGCGGCGCAGCCGGGCAGCGGCGAGGGCCACCAGCCCGCCTCCACGCCGAGGTGGAAGGCCGCGATGGCCCCGGAAACCAGCACCGCCGCCCCGGCCAGCCGCAGCATCCAGGGCCGGCGCACGACGAAGGCGCCGAGCAGGGCGAGCGCCGCCGCCCCCCAGTAGGGCCAGCGCTGCCAGAGGCAGAGCTCGCAGGGCACGAGGCCGAACCAGCCCTCTGTGCCGCGGGCCATGATCGGCGCGGCGGCGGCCAGGGCGGCGATGGCGAGGGCGCTCCACATCGCCCCATTGCACCGCAGCACGCCCCCCGGCGGCAAGGGTGGGGGCGGCTACCGCCCCTGGCTGCGCCGGGTCAGCGAGACGGCATAGGGCGCGGCGCGCGCCTGCAAGGTGGGGTCGTCGCTCATCTGGATGCCGGGCTCCATGTCGAGCTGGAGGAAGCTGATGCCATCGCAGGGCCCGCCCGGCCCCGCCTCGGCCGAGGCGATGGTGAGGCGCCCCACCGTCACGCGCGGCCGGTCCTCGGGCCAGGCCTGGGTGGGGTTCAGCAGGTCATCCCCCGCGGCGGGGAAGACCAGCACCATCTCGAACTCCACCGGCCCCGCCTGCAGGCGGCGGCGCAGCTCATCGGCCAGGAAATCGCGCGGGAGGGACTGCATCTGCTCGGCGCTCAGCCGCTCCACGCCGGCGCGCGGCTCGAACACCCAGCGGGCGGGGCGGGTCTGCCCGTCCTGGCCGCGGAAGAGGAAGGTGTTCACCCCCCAATAGGGCGTCGTTGCCCAGGAGGCGGGGGGGTTGTTGGCGGCGAGCCAGGCGGCCTGGCGCGTCGTCTCCGGGTGGGCGGCGATGAAGGCCGCCACCCGCGCCGGGTCCGGCTGGCCGGTCGCGGGCAGGGGGGCGCGGGCGTGCAGCCCCGCGACCAGCAGCTCGGGCGTCGGCGCACCGAAGATGGGGGCCGAGATGCTGGCCGTGTCCCACTGGTCGCCGCGCGCCGTCTCCAGCCGGAAGGAGAGGCCGCGCGTGCTGCGCGCCGTGTCGCTGGCCTGCGGGTTCGCGCCCGCCACGCCGAATCGGATGATGGCGCCGACGCGCTCCCCGCTGAACACGGGCGCGACGGAAAGGCGCGTGCCCTCGGGCGTGGCCTGGAAATGCCCGGCGGCGCACAGCCCCTTGGGGTGGCTCGGCCGATGCGTGCGGATCGGGCCGAGCGCGGCCTCGAAGGCGTCCACGATCTCATCGGGCGAGAGCCCCTGCGCGGCGGCGGGGCCGGGCGCGCCGCCGCCGAACGGCGCCGCGAGCAGGCCGAGCAGCAGGGAAGCGGCGAGGGCGGTGCGGCGGGCTGGCGGCATGGGGGCGTCCTTGCTTGCGCGCGCCGGGCGGCGCGCCTGCGGAGATGAACAAGCGTGGCACGCTCCCGCCCCCCGGCGAAGCGAAATCCGCGTGACCGATCCCCCCTGCCCCGCCTCGGGCGGATTGCTCTAGCCTGCTCCGCGTCCGAGGGAGGAGCGCGATGCTGAGGATCTGGGGGCGGGCCAACTCGTCCAACGTGATGAAGGTGCTGTGGCTGTGCGAGGAGCTGGGTATCGCCTTCGAGCGCATCGACGCCGGCGGCGCCTTCGGCCGGACGAAAGAGCCCGCCTACCTCGCGATGAACCCCAACGCCCGGGTGCCCACCATCGAGGAACCGGACGGCTTCACCTTGTGGGAGAGCAACACGATCTGCCGCTACCTGGTGGCGACGCGCGCGCCCGGCCATGCGCTGCACCCGGCCGACCCGCGCCAGCGGGCGCGGATCGAGCGCTGGATGGACTGGCAGCTCGGCCACCTCAACGCGCCGATGACCACCCTGTTCTTCACCTATGTCCGCACGCCGGAGGAGAAGCGCAACTGGCCCGCCACCCACGCCGCCCGCGACGAGGCCGAGGCGCTGTGGGCCATGGTGGAGGGCGCGCTGGAAGGCCGCGACTTCCTGGGCGGGGCGGCGCCGAGCCTCGCCGACATCGCGCTCGGCCCCTATCTGCACCGCTGGCTGAACCTGCCGATCCTCCGCGCGCCCCAGCCGCGGCTGGCCGCCTGGTATGGGCGGCTCTGCCAGCGCCCGGGCTACAACCGCCATGTCGCCGTGGAGATGAGCTGATGAGCGAAGCCCCCGCCGCCAGCCCCGCCCCTGGCCGCACCGTGGTGAGCCACGCCGCCGACCGCGCCTTCGAGTCGGGCCTGCGCGCCTTCTTCGCCTATGGCGGGCTCGGCATCGCCGAGGCCACGGGCGGGCGCTTCGGCGCGCATGTCATCCGCGCCATCCCCGGCCGCCACGCCGAGCCGCAATGGCACCTGCACGAGCTCGAGTTCCAGATGGTCTGGGTGGTGAAGGGCTGGGTGCGCTTCGAATACGAGGACATCGGCGAGGTGACGCTGACGGCCGGCAGCTCGGTGCTGCAGCCGCCGCGCATCCGCCACCGGGAACTCGCCCATTCCGACGACCTGGAGCTGGTGGAGATCACCTCTCCGGCGGAGTTCGTCACGCGGGTCGCGCCCGCGCCCTGAAGGGGGGCGCAAAAAAAGTGGCGGTGCGTTGCCGCACCGCCAAGTTTAGGGAGGAAACGTCCAAGAAAGCAGGCAGGGACCGAAATCCCTGCCGCCCCCCCTATGTAGAGGGGAGATCGCTCGCATGCAAGCGACCTTTCGCATCGCAGCATTGCAATGGCGTCAGCCGCTGCATGATCGCAACAAAAGGCTCCTTGGCACGGCGCTTGCGCCTCGTGGCGCATGGCGCGCCCTTCCCCCCTCACCCTTCTGCCGCTGCTGCTGCTCGCGCTGTCCGGCGCGCCGCCGGCCCGCGCCGGCGCCGATCCCACCACGCTCTGCCGCGCGGCCATCGCCCGGGCCGAGCAGGAGGCGAACATCCCCCCTGGGCTTCTGCAGGCCATCGGGCGCGTGGAATCGGGCCGCCGCAACCCGGAGACCGGCAGTTTCGGCCCATGGCCCTGGACGATTCATGCCGAAGGACGCGGCCAATTCTTCCCGGACCGGGCAAGCGCGGTCGCCGCGGTGCGGGAGATGCAGGGCCGCGGCGTGCGGGTCATTGATGTGGGCTGCATGCAGGTGAACCTGCACCACCACCCGCGCGCCTTCACGAGCCTGGAAGAGGCCTTCGACCCCTGGGCGAATGCCCGCTACGCCGCACGCTTCCTCACCGAGCTGCACGCCGCGCGGCCGGACTGGATGGTGGCGGCGGGCCACTACCACTCCCACACGCCGGATCTGGCCGAGGCCTATCGCGGCCGTGTGCGCCAGGCCTGGCCGGAGGCGCAGGCGCGCCTCGCCGAGGACCGGGCGCTCGGCGCGCGCCTGGCGGGGCTGCCGGCGGCGCCCGTGGCGCTCTCCCTCTCCAACCGCGCCGAGCGCGCCCAGGTCATCGCCGCCCCCTCGGCGGGGGGGCGGGGGCTCGACGCCTACCGGGCCCAGCCCGTGCCGCTGGCCTCCCGCGCCTTCCTTGCCGCCGGCGCGGGCGCTTCGCCCCGGCGGTGAGCAGCGCCGGCGCGGCGCGGCGCATGAAGCCCCCGCAATCCTCTTGAAAGACCTTCCCGATGCGGGCACATGGCAGCCCGGCCGGGAGGGCATACCTCGCCGGGGAGAGACGAAGGGACACAAGAAACATGAAGTTGACCGCGTTCGCCGCCGCCGCGGCGGCGTTCCTCGCCTTCGGGCCCGTGGAGGCCCTGGCGGGCCGCGACCTCGACCAGATCCGCCAGCGCGGCGTGATGCGCTGCGGCGTGCAGGCCCCCTCCAACCCCGGCTTCGGCTTCCCGAACGCGCAGGGCGTCTGGCAGGGCTTCAACGTCGAGATCTGCCGCGCGGTGGCCATCACCATCTTCGGCGACCCGAACCGCGTCGAGTTCGTGCCGGTCACCACCCAGAGCCGCTTCCCGGCGCTGGCCTCGGGCGAGGTGGACATCCTCTCCAACAACTCGACCTGGACGCTGACGCGCGATTCGAACGTCAACCGCTTCAACTTCCCGGCCATCGTCTTCTACGACGGCCAGTCCATGATGGTGCCGCGCCGGCTGAACATCACCAGCGCCCGCCAGCTCAACGGCGCCACGGTCTGCGTGCAGCCCGGCACCACCACCGAGCTCAACCTCGCCGACTACTTCCGCCAGCACAACATGCGCTTCACCCCCGTGGTGGTGGCCGACCTCGACGAGCTGCGCCGCGCCTATGACAGCGGCCGCTGCGACGTGTTCACCAACGATTTCGCCGCGCTGGCCGCGCAGCGGACCCTGCTCTCCCGTCCGCAGGACCATGTGATCCTCCCCGAGCGCATCTCCAAGGAGCCGCTCGGCCCCGTGATCCGCCAGGGCGACGAGGAGCTGACGAACATCGTGGCCTGGACCGTCTTCGCGCTGATCGATGCGGAGGAGATGGGCATCACCCAGGCCAATGTGGAGCAGATCGCCGCCAGCTCGACCAACCCGATCGTGCGCCGCCTGCTGGGCGTGGAGGGCAACATGGGCGAGAGCCTGGGCGCGGCGCGGGCCGACTACGCGCGGCAGATCATCCGCACCTTCGGCAACTACGGCGAGATCTACGAGCGCTGGCTGGGCGAGCGCACGCCGCTCGGTCTCGAGCGCGGCATGAACCGCACCTGGAACAACGGCGGGCTGCTCTACGCGCCGCCGGCGCGCTGAGCATGCCGCACCGGGCCGGGCCTCCCGCGCGGGGCCCGGCCCCCCTTTCCCGCGCCGCCCCCGTGCGTGCGGACCGCCTGTCCCGACCCTTTTCCTGCGCGGCGACGCGAAGGCCGGCCCGAGGGAGCCGCCCCCGATGAGTTCCACCAGCACCGCAGGCGCCGGGATGCCGGCCGCCAAGCCCCTCATCCCGCTGCCATCGCCCGCCACGCTGCGCGGCCTGATGTGGCAGGCGCTGCTCGCCGCCGCGGTCGTGCTGCTGGGCTGGTGGCTCTACAACAACATGCTGGCCAACATGGCCGCGCGCGGGCTGCAGTTCGGCTTCGGCTTCCTCGGCCGTTCCGCCGGCATCCCGATCGGCGAGGCCATCATCCCCTACACCCCGGCCGACACCTATCAGCGCGCGCTGACCGTGGGGCTGCTGAACACGCTGCGCGTGGCCGTCCTCGGCATCGTCATCGCCACCATCCTCGGCATCGCGCTCGGCCTCGCGCGCCTCTCCTCGAACCCGCTGCTGCGGGCGCTCACGGGCGGCTACATCGAGGTGATCCGCAACACGCCCCTCGTGCTGCAGCTCGTCTTCTGGCACGCCATCATCCTGCAGCTTCCCTCGGTGCGGCAGGCGCTGAACCCGCTGCCGGGCGTCTTCCTCTCGCAGCGCGGGCTGAAGCTCCCGGTCTTCCTGGCCGATGAGGCGCTGGCCTCGGCGCTGCTCGCGCTGCTCGCGGCCGCCCTGCTCTGGTACGGGCTGGTCCGGCGCGAGGCGGCGCGCCAGGCCGCGACGGGCGAGCGCCGCTCGACGCTTCTGCCGGGCCTCGCCCTGCTCGTCGCCTTCCCGCTGCTCTCCACCGCGCTGGTGGGCGCGCCGGCCTGGGACTGGCCGGAGCTCGCGGGGTTCAACTTCCAGGGCGGCGTCACCCTCTCGCCCGAGTTCTTCGCCCTGCTTCTCGGCCTCGTGATCTACACCGCCGCCTTCATCGCCGAAATCGTGCGCGCGGGCATCCAGTCCGTCCACAAGGGGCAGTGGGAGGCGGCGCGCGCGCTGGGCCTGCCGGGCGGGCGCATCATGCGCCTCGTGATCCTGCCGCAGGCGCTGCGCGTCATCATCCCGCCGCTGACCTCGCAATACCTGAACCTGACGAAGAACAGCTCCCTGGCCGTGGTGATCGGCTATCCGGACCTCGTCTCCGTCTCCAACACCTCGATCAACCAGACCGGGCAGGCGGTGGAAGTGATCTCCATCTTCATGGCCGTCTATCTGATCATCTCGCTGCTCACCTCGCTGCTGATGAACCTCTACAACCGCGCCGTCGCGCTGAAGGAGCGGTGAGATGTCGGCCACCGCCGCCTCCGCCAAGCCCGCCCCCGCCCTGCCCTCGCTGGCCGCGCGCGGGCGCGACTTCGTGAAGGCCTGCTTCGACGGGCCGCTGAACATCGCCATCAGCCTCGGCTGCATCGCGCTGCTGGTCTGGCTGCTGCCGCCGCTCTTCCGCTGGGCGGTGCTGGACGCGACCTGGGAGGGCACGGCGCAGACCTGCCGGCAGAACGCCGGCGCCTGCTGGGCCTTCATCCGCGAGAAGTTCTGGTTCTCCGTTTTCGGCCTCTACCCCTTCGAGGAGCGCTGGCGGCCCGCCACCATGCTCGTGATCCTCGTGGTGATGGTGCTGGCCTCCACCGTCCGGCGCTTCTGGAACCGCTGGCTGCTGCTGGGCTGGGCCATCGCCGCGCCGGCCATGTGGGTGCTGATGCAGGGCGGCGTTCTGGGCCTGCCTTACGTGCAGACGCGCCAGTGGGGCGGGCTGACCATCACGGGCATCATCGCCGTCTATGGCCTCGCGCTGGGCTATCCGCTCTCCATCCTGCTTGCGCTCGGGCGGCGGTCGAAGCTGCACCTGGTGCGCTGGTTCTGCACCGTCATCATCGAGTGCGTGCGCGGGGTGCCGCTGATCTCGCTGCTGTTCATGGCGGCGATCATGCTGCCCCTCTTCCTGCCCCAGGGCGTCACGGTGGACAGGCTGATCCGCGTGCTGTTCGCCTACACGCTGTTCACCGCCGCCTACATGGCCGAGGTGGTGCGCGGCGGGTTGCAGGCCATGCCGCGCGGCCAGTACGAGGCGGCCGACAGCCTCGGCCTCACCTACTGGCAGAAGATGCGCCTCATCATCCTGCCGCAGGCGCTGACCATCACCATCCCCGCCCAGGTCAACACCTTCATCGGCCTGTTCAAGGACACGACGCTGGTGGTGGTGATCGGCGTGTTCGACTTCTTCACCACGCTGCGCGCCTCGCTCGGCGATCCGAACTGGCTGGGCTTCCCGACCGAGGCCTATGTCTATGCGGCGGCGGTGTATTTCGTGCTGTGCAGCGCGATGTCGCGCTACAGCCAGCGCCTGGAGCGGGAGTTCCGCCCCGGCGCGCGCTGACTTCACAGCCGCGGCCGGCAGGCGCATGAGGGGGCCATGACCCGGATCGGCATGCTCGTCCCCTCCTCCAACACGGTCGCGGAGCCGCTGACGGCCGAGATGCTGCGCGGCCTGCCCGACGTCTCGCTGCATGTGGCGCGCTTCCGCGTCACGCGGCTCGACACCAGCCCGGCCGCGCTCGCGCAGTTCACGCAGGCGCCGCTGCTGGAGGCCGCCTCGCTGCTGCGGGACGCGCAGGTGCATGCGCTCTGCCTCAACGCCACCGCCGCCTGCTACACGGGCATGGAGAACGATCGCGCGCTGGTCCGCGCGCTCGGCCCCGATTCGCACACGGCCATGCTCGCGCTGCTGGAGGCGCTGCGCGCGAAGGGCGCGCGGCGCATCGGCCTCGTCACCCCCTTCCTCGACGAGGTGCAGGAGGCCACCATTCGCGTCCTGGCCGCCGAAGGGCTGGAGGTGGCGGCCGAGCGCCATTTCCGCGACCCCGGCAACTTCAGCTTCGCCCGCTTCGGCGAGGCCGATGTGGCCGCGGCGCTGCGCGAGGTGGCCGCCGCGCCGGGCCTCGATGCGCTCGCGGTGGTCTCCACCAACCTGCGCGGCCCGCGCCCTGCGGCGCAGCTCGAGGCCGAGCTCGGCCTGCCCATCTACGACACGGTGGCCACCGCGCTGTGGGGCGCGCTGCGCCGCGCCGGCGTGGAGACGGCGCGGGTGAGGGGCTGGGGCTCGCTCTTCGGCTGATACGGGCGGCCTGTCACGCCGCCCGCATCAATACACCGCGCGCCCGCCCGAGACGTCGAACACCGCGCCGGTGGTGAAGGAGACGGCGTCGGAGGCGCAGAAGGCCGCCATCTCGGCGATCTCCTCGGGCAGGCCGAAGCGGCCCAGCGGAATCTTCGACTTCATCCAGGCGATCTGCTCGGGCGTCATCTGCGCGAAGAGATCCGTCTCCACCGCCGCGGGCGTCAAGCAGTTCACGCGGATCGCGGTGTCCGCCAGCTCCTTGCCGAGCGACTTGGTGAGCGCGATGACGCCCGCCTTCGCCGCCGAGTAGGCGCTGGCGTTCGGGTTGCCCTCCTTGCCCGCGATGCTCGCGATGTTGACGATCCGCCCGCGGTCGCGCGCGCGCATGCCCGGCAGCACGGCGCGGCAGCAGAGGAAGACGCCCACGAGGTCCACCTCCACCACGCGCCGCCAGGCCGCGATGGGGTAGTCCTCCAGCCGGTGGTTCGGCCCCGTGATGCCGGCATTGGCCACCAGGATGTCGCAGGGGCCGAGCGCGGCCTCGGAGCGCGCGAGGGCCGCCTCCACCGCCGCGGCGTCCGTCACGTCCAGCGCCTCGGCATGGCCGCCGAGCAGGGCGGCGGCGCGCGCCGCCTCCGCCCCGTCCTGGTCCCAGATCGCCACGCGCGCGCCGCCGGAAGCGAGCCGCCGCGCGATGGCGAGGCCGAGGCCGCGCGCGCCGCCGGTCACCACCGCCATCCGCCCCGCGAAGCTCCGCTCCATCGCCTCCCCCCTCGTCTTGCCGGCGCATGGACAGGGTGCGATGGTGCGCCCCGCATCGCAACACCCGGGTTGAGGCCCCGCCGGGCGGGGCAGAAGGCAAGGACCACATGGCGAAGATCAAGGTGAAGACGCCCGTCGTCGAGATGGACGGCGACGAGATGACGCGCATCATCTGGGGGTTCATCAAGGACCGCCTGATCCTCCCCTACCTCGACATCGAGCTGAAGTATTTCGACCTCGGCATCGAGCACCGCGACGCGACCGACGACCAGGTGACGGTGGATGCGGCCAACGCCACCAAGCAGTACGGCGTGGGCGTGAAGTGCGCGACCATCACCCCGGACGAGGCGCGGGTGAAGGAGTTCGGCCTCAAGAAGATGTGGAAGTCGCCGAACGGGACGATCCGCAACATCCTGGACGGCACCATCTTCCGCGAGCCCATCATCTGCCGGAACGTGCCGAGGCTGGTGCCGCACTGGAACAAGCCCATCGTGGTGGGCCGGCACGCCTATGGGGACATCTACCGCGCCGCCGAGACCAAGATCCCGGGCCCCGGCAAGGCGGTTCTGACCTGGACGCCCGCCGGCGGCGGCGAGCCGATCACCATGGAGGTGACGAACTTCCCCGAGGGCGGCGGCGTGCTGATGGGCATGCACAACACGCGCAAGTCGATCGAGGGCTTCGCCCGCGCCTGCTTCAACTACGGGCTGGCGCGCAACTACCCCGTCTATCTCAGCCACAAGAACACCATCCTCAAGGCCTATGACGGCGAGTTCAAGGACATCTTCCGCCGCATCTTCGACGCGGAATTCGCCGACCGCTTCAAGGCCGCGGGCCTGACCTACGAGGACCGCCTGATCGACGACATGGTGGCCTGCGCGCTGAAGTGGGAGGGCGGCTATGTCTGGGCCTGCAAGAACTACGACGGCGACGTGCAGTCCGACATCGTGGCGCAGGGCTTCGGCTCGCTCGGCCTCATGACCTCCGTGCTGCTCTCGCCCGACGGCAAGACGGTGGAGTCCGAGGCCGCCCACGGCACGGTGACGCGCCACTACCGCGAGCACCAGAAGGGCCGGGAGACGAGCACCAACCCCATCGCCTCGATCTTCGCCTGGACGCGCGGCCTGCAGTATCGCGGCCAGTTCGACGGCACGCCCGACGTGGTGGACTTCGCCAAGGCGCTCGAGGCCGTCTGCATCGAGACGGTGGAGGCCGGCTTCATGACGAAGGACCTCGCCATCCTCATCGGCAAGGACCAGCCCTGGATGACCACCCAGGCCTTCCTCGCCAAGCTCGACGAGAACCTGAGGAAGAAGATGGGCTGAGCGCCCCGCCCGCAC
>JBKBSR010000393.1:0-2513 GCA_046291055.1 Roseococcus sp. | reverse complement strand
CGCGCCGCCGCGTCCACCAGCCGCTCGTTGTGGAAGCCGAGCGCGGCGCACCACAGCCCGGCCACCGTCTCGATATAGGCCTTCCCCTGCTCGTCGAAGACGCGCACCCCCTCGCCGCGGGTGATCACGAGGGGGCCGTTCTTCTGGTGCGCGCGCGCATCGGTGTAGGGGTGCAGCACCGAGGCGACGTCACGGATGGCGGTGGAGTTGCGGGGCGGCGTCATCGGCGTGTCCTCGTTCCTGGCGTCTCGGGGCGCGAGTGTAGGCGCGCGGCGCGATGCCGTCACGACGGCGCTTGACCGCGCGCGCCGCGGGGCTCCAATGCGCCGCATGACCGAGATCAGGCCGCACGCCGCCCATTGGGGATTCTTCGACGCCGTGACCGAGAACGGCCGCCTCGTCGCCGTGCGGCCCTTCGCGCGCGATCCGGCCCCGCCCGCGCTCATCGCCAGCACCCCGGCCACGGTGCACAGCCCCGCCCGGATCGACCGGCCCTACATCCGCAAGGGATGGCTCGAGGGGCGCCGGCGCGGCAGCCTGCGCGGGGGCGACGCCTTCGTGCCCGTCTCCTGGGATCGCGTCACGCGCATCCTGGCCGAGGAGATCGCCCGCACCCGCGCCGAGCACGGCGACGCCGCCATCTTCGGCGGCAGCTATGGCTGGTCGAGCGCGGGGCGCTTCCACCACGCCAAGAGCCAGCTCCAGCGCTTCCTCGGCCTCGGGGGCGGCTACACCACCTCCGTCAACGCCTACAGCTACGCCACCGCCCAGGCGCTCATGCCGCACATCCTCGGCACCAACGAGGTGTTCCTTGGCCGCATGACGGACTGGGCCGCCATCGCCCGCCACGCGCGGCTCATGCTCTGCTTCGGCGGGCTCGCGGCGAAGAACGGCGAGGTGACCTCGGGCGGCGCCTCCGTCTCCTACGGGCCGAACATGCGCGCCGCCGCGGCGGCGGGGGTGCGGATGGTGAACATCTCGCCCTATCGCGGCGACGCGGAGGCCGCGCTCGGCGCCGAATGGGTGCCCATCCGCCCGGGCGCCGACGCGGCGATGATGCTCGCCATGATGCGGCACATCGTGGCGCTGGGGCGCGAGGACCGCGCCTTCCTCGCCAGCCATTGCGTGGGCTGGGAGAGGCTGCGCCCCACGCTCGAGGAGCGCACGCCCGAATGGGCGGAAGGCGTCACCGGCGTGCCGGCGGCCACCATCCGCGCCCTCGCGCAGCGTTGCCTGGACAACCCCACCATGCTCACCGCCGCCTGGTCGCTGCAGCGCGCGGAGTTCGGCGAGCAGCCCTACTGGGCGCTGGTGGCGCTGGCCGCCGTGCTGGGCAGCATCGGCAAGCCGGGGCAGGGGGTGGCCTTCGGCTACGGCTCCTCGGGCGGCATCGGCAATCCGCGGCGCGAACTGCCCGGGATTTCCCTGCCGCCCGCGCGCAACCCCGTGCCGCATTTCATCCCCGTGGGCCGCATCACGGAGCTGCTGGAACGCCCGGGCGGCACCCTGTCCTACAACGGGCGCGAGCTGCCGCTGCCCGATATCCGCATGATCTTCTGGGCCGGCGGCAATCCCTTCCACCACCACCAGGACCTGAACCGCCTGCTGCGCGCCTGGGCGCATCCCGAGACCATCGTGGTCAGCGAGCCCTGGTGGACGGCCGTGGCCCGCCACGCCGACATCGTTCTGCCCGCCACCACCACGCTGGAGCGCAACGACATCGCCCATTCCTCGCGCGACCGCTTCGTCCGCGCCATGCACCAGGCCATCCCGCCCCAGGGCCAGGCGCGCAACGACCACGACGCCTTCGCCGATCTCGCCGAGGCGCTGGGCTATCGCGAGCGCTTCACCGAGCAGCGCGACGAGGGCGCCTGGCTGCGCCACCTCTACGGCCGCTGGCGGGCGGCCTGCGCGAAGTTCGGCTTCGAGGCGCCGGATTTCGAACGCTTCTGGGCCGAGGGCCATGTGGAACTGCCGCCCATCGCGCCCGGCGAGGAATACACCCAGTTCGCCGCGTTCCGCGCCGACCCGGAGGGGCATCCGCTCGACACGCCCTCGGGCAAGGTGGAGCTGTTCAGCGAGACCATCGCGGCGATGAAGCTGCCCGACTGCCCGGGCCTGCCCTGCTGGCTGCCGCCGCGCGAATCCCTGCTGCACGCCGCGCCCGGGGAGCTGCATCTGCTCAGCCAGCAGCCGCCCACGCGGCTCCATTCGCAGCTCGACCCCGGGCCCATCGCCGCGGCGGACAAGATCCAGGGGCGCGAGCCCATCCGCCTCAACCCCGAGGACGCGGCCGAGCGCGGCCTCTCGGAGGGCCAGGTGGTGCGCGTGTTCAACGCGCGCGGCGCCTGCCTCGCCGGCGTGCGGCTCGATCCCGGCCTCATGCGCGGCGTGGCGCTGCTCGCCACCGGCGCCTGGTTCGACCCGCTGGAGCCGGGCGCGCCAGGATCGCTCTGCGTGCATGGCAACCCGAATGTGCTGACGCCCGACCTCGCCACCTCCGCGCTCACCCA
>JBKBSR010000392.1:0-2526 GCA_046291055.1 Roseococcus sp. | reverse complement strand
GCTCGCACATCCAGGCGATGCGGCGCATCCCCGGCCGCCAGAAGCCCTCCGGGTAGCGCGCCGCGTCCTCCCCCAGGGCGGCGCGCGCCTCGGCGGTGACGCGGGCGCGGGCGGCGATCTCGGGCTTGATGGCGATGAGGCCGTCATCGGGCATGGCGTGTCTCCTCCCCCAACCGGGTGTGATTTGCCGGGCATAACGGCACGGCGCGTTGCGCCGCGTCAATCGCCGGATATTCCGGGGCCGGCGGCGCGAAAAGAGCCCCGCCGGAGGCCGGCGGGGCCGAGTTGTCACATGTCGGGAGAGAGAGGTCGTCGTGCGGCGGAGCACCATCCGCCCGCGCGCGCCGCACCGGTGCGCGGGCGGGGAGGGGCGTCAGTTCGCGCGCGGCGCGGCGGGCGCGGTCTGCTGCGCCTGGCCGGGGCGCGCCTGGCCCTGGGCCGCGCCGGGCTGGGCCTGGGCGGGGCGCGGGGCCGCGACCTGGCCGCCGGGCTGGGCCGGGCTGGCCGCCTGGGTGCCCGTCGCGGCAGGGCGCGGCGCGGTGGCGGCGGGGGCCGCGCCGCCCTGGGCCAGCGCGGGGGCGGCCGCGCCGACCAGCAGCAGGGCGGCCAGGAGCGAGGGACGGAAACGCTGCGTCATCGGTGTTCCTCCTTCGGGAACCGCGGCGGAGGATGGTCCGCCGCGTGGGAAGGAGAGTGGCCCCCGCCCATGGAGGCCGAAGGGCGGTCGCGAGGTCTTGTGGTGGCGTCCGGGGCGGCGCCGTGGCGATCATGGCGCGCCGCCATGATCGGGGCGGACGCTCAGCTCTCGGGCCGGATGTTCAGCCGGCGGATCAACGGCCCCCAATGCGCCACCTCGTTGCGCACCAGCTCCGCCAGCGCCGCGGGCGGCGTGCCCAGCGGCTCGAAGCCCGCCGCCTCCAGCGCGCGGCCCGTCTCCGGGTTGGACAGGGCGCGGCCGGTCTCGACGGCCAGCCGCGCGATGCGCTCGGCCGGCGTGCCCGCGGGGGCGAAGAAGCCGATCCAGGCGAAGACGCCCGCCGCCGGCTCCCCCTGCTCGGCGAGCAGGGGCACCTCCGGAAGCTGGGCCATGCGCCGGTCTCCGCTCACGCCGAGGGCGCGCACCTGCCCCGCCCGCGCCTGCGCGAGCACCGAGCCGGCGGCGGCCGCCATCAGCTCGATGCGCCCGGCCACCAGCTCCGTCACGCTCTGCGGCACGGAGCGGAAGGGCACATGGGTCATCTCCAGGCCGTGGCGCGCCGCCATCTCCGCCACCAGCAGATGCCCCGTCGAGCCCGCGCCGACCGAGCCGTAGTTCAGCCGCCCCGGATTCGCCCGCGCATGCGCGATCAGCTCCGCGAGGCTGCGCACCGGCAGGTTCGGGTTCACGCAGAGCACGAAGGGCATGCGCGCGAGCAGGCTGATGGGCGCGAGGTCCGTCTGCGGATCGTAGGGAAGCTGCGGGTTCAGGATGCGCGCGATGGAGCCCGGCCCGCCGATGGTGACGGCCAGCGTGTGCCCGTCATTCGCGCGCACCGCGGCCTCCACCCCGATGGCGCCGCCCGCGCCGGCGCGGTTGTCCACCACCACCGGCTGGCCCAGCACCGATTGCAGATGCCCCGCCACCGCGCGCGCCGCGATGTCGGGGGTGGAGCCGCCGGGAAAGCCCACGATGATCCGCACAGGCCGGTCCGGCCAGGGGGCCTGGGCGGCGGCGAGGGAGGGTGTGGCGAGCAGGGGCAGGGCGAGCGCGGCGCGGCGGGTCGGGGTCATGGCGGTCCTCCGTTCTGCGCAGGGCGCATACAGGGCGCGCCCGGCGCGGCAAAGCGCGGCATGCCCGCGCGGCGCCGCCCCGCGCCCCGGGCCGGCGAGGGCGGCGCGGCCCCTGCCGCGCATCACTCCCGCGCGCCCGTGAAACGCGCCGTGGCGTAGCCCAGACGCTCCACCAGCGCGAGGAAGCGGGCCATCAGCCCGGGCTCGAGCCGGGCGAAATCCTCGGGCCCGAGGCTCGGCTTGGGCTGGGAGAATTTGCGGATGGATGGGTTCACCGGCCCGGCCTCCTCCTCGTCCTCCTCCGGCGCCATGTCCTCCGGCTCCGCCTCGCGCGCGGGGGCGAGGGGGGCTGTCACCGCGCCTCGCCCGCCGCGCCAGGCCTCCAGCGCGGGCCGCAGCCCGGCCAGGAAGCGCGGCACCTCCTCCTCCGCCTCCTCGACGCGGATGAGGCGCGCCCCCTCGACCCGCAGCGCGATCTCGTACCAGCCGACATAGGAGGCGACGGCCCGCGCCACCGCGCAGGGATGGGCGGCGATGTCCTCCCCCGTCTCGCGCAGGATGTGCTGGCGGCGGAAATCGAAGGAGCGTTCCACGCCGTTCTCGAGCATGATGGAGGGAATGGCGTCGACCGGATTGCGCGCGTGGATCACCGTGTGGTCGTAGCGCAGCCCGAAGGCGCCGTTGTCGCCGTAGGGCGCCTGCGCGTCGCGCACCACGTTCATCCAGCTCGAGATGCCGTCGCGCAGCAGGCGCTCG
>JBKBSR010000036.1:0-14017 GCA_046291055.1 Roseococcus sp. | reverse complement strand
GCCGGTTCGGGCGCGGTGGGGGCCGCCCTATCGCCCGAGGGCGAGGGCGGCTTCCCGGCCCTCGACCAGGGCCAGCAGGGCCTGCCGGTCGATGGGCTTGAGCAGATGCCCGTCCATGCCCGCAGCGCGGCAGCGTTCGAGCTGCTCCGGGGCCGTGTCCGCCGTCACGGCGTAGATGCGCGCGCGCGGCCCCCGCCCCTCCGCCTCGCGGATGCGGCGCGTGGCCTCCACCCCGTCCATGCCGGGCATGTGGATGTCCATCAGGATCACATCCAGGCCGCCCCGCGCCGCGGCGGCCACCGCCTCCGCCCCGCCCGAGGCGAGCACCACCTCATGCCCGGCGCTTTCGAGCAGGATGCGGGCGACCAGCCGGTTGGGCGCCAGGTCGTCCACCACCAGAACACGGCGGCGCGGGCCGGGCGCCGGGGCCTCCGCCTCCCTTCCCTCCGCGTCCCCGGGAAGCGGGCATTCGGGCAGGTTGAGTTCCAGCCAGAAACGGCTCCCCCGGCCCTCCTCGCCGGCCTCGCAGCCGATGCGCCCGCGCATGGCGGAGGCCAGGGCGGCCGAGATGGCGAGGCCGAGCCCGCCGCTGCCGAACTCGTTCTCCGCGGAGGGCTCGATGCGGCCGAACTCCCGGAACAGCTCGCTCCGCTTCTCGGGCGGGACGCCGGGGCCGTTGTCCAGCACTTCGAAGCGCAGCCAGCCATCCTCCGCCGCGCGCCGCAGGCGCAGCCGCACCTGCCCGCCCTCCGGCGTGTGCTTCGCTGCATTGGCGAGGAGGTTGAGCAGGATCTGGCGCAGGCGCGTCGCATCTCCCCGCACCGCGGGGGGCAAATCCTCCGCCACCTCGGCGGAGAGGGCGACGCGCTTGCCGAGCGCCGCCGGCCGCCCGAGGGCGAGGCAGCTCTCCACGAAGGCGGCCAGCGCGATCGGCCCCTCGCGGAGCTGGAGCTTGCCCGCCTCCACGGTGGCGAGGTGCAGCACGTCGTTGGCCACATCCAGCAGGTGCTGGCCCGCGCGCTCCAGGGTCACCACCTGCTGGCGCTGCTCCTCGCTCAGCCGGTCGTCGCGCACCAGGCTCTGCGCGATGCCCAGGACGCTGTTCAGCGGCGTGCGCAGCTCATGCGTCATCCGCGCCAGGAAGCGGGACTTGGCCTCGCTGGCGTCGGCGGCGGCGTCCCGGGCGGCCAGCAGGCTCTCGCGCGTCAGGGCCTCGGCGCGCTCCCGCTCCATGGCCAGGAAGGCGAAGGCGAGCCCGACGAGGTGCAGCAGGGATTCCAGGGTGAGGAGGCCGAACCATGGGCCCGAAGGCAGCGCGCTGCCCACCCCGGGCACGGGCGCCACCAGCGTCAGCGGCAGGCGCACCGCGTAGATCGCGCCATGGACCGCAAGCAGCACCACGGCGATCCAGCGGCTGGACAGGGGCCGCTCCGCCCCGCGGCCCAGGGCCAGGGCGGCGGCGAAGCAATAGGCCGCGAGAAGGGTGGCGACGAGCGCCACGCGGGCGTTGAGCGAGGCGTAGAAGGCCGGGACCTGGCAGGCGGCCAGCCACAGCAGCGGGCCCGCCAGCAGCGCCCAGAGGGGGGTGGCGCGACCGGCGCTGGCGCGGGCCGCCGACAGGACCAGACCGTAGCTCAGCAGCACCAGCGCGTTCGCCACGTCTATGGACAGCCGGTCCGGGATCGCGCCGCGCGCGGCGAGCAGCAGGACGCCCAGCCCCGCCAGGAGACAGGCGATGCCGAAGCGCCGCAGCGCCGCAGCGGAGGGCCCCGCCTTCCCCACGGCCAGGAACAGCAGCCCGAGAAGGGCCGCGGTCGCGCTGCTCGTCAGCAGCAGCGTGGGGACATCGATGGACAAGCGTGCTCGAACCTCTCACAGCCCGGCATCGGCCCCGCCCTGGGCGCGGCGCCGACGGAATGGTGCATCGGCATCATGAAGCACAAGCATGGGTTGTGTCGAGGGCGAGTTGACGGGGTTGCCGGCCCTGCGGCGCGGCCTCTCGCGTCGCCATGCCCCCTCGGGGGTCAGCGCCGCCGCGCCTCGATCGCGTCCCAGATCGCGCGCTCCAGGAACACGCCGTCGAAGCGCGCCAGCTCCTGCAGCCCGGTCGGCGAGGTGACGTTGATCTCGGTGAGGTAGCCGCCGATCACGTCGATGCCCACGAAGATCAGGCCCCGCTTGCGAAGCTCGGGGCCGATGCGCGCGCAGATCTCGCGCTCGCGCTCGGTCAGCGTGGTGGGCTCGGGCCGGCCGCCGACATGCATGTTGCTGCGCGCCTCGCCCTCGGCCGGAACGCGGTTGATGGCGCCCATCGCCTCGCCGTCCACCAGGATCACGCGCTTGTCGCCGAGGCGCACGGCGGGCAGGTATTGCTGCACCACCAGCGGCTCGCGCGAGCGTTCGGTGAACATCTCGATCAGCGCGTTGAGATTGGGGTCGTCGGGGCGAAGGTGGAACACGCCCGCCCCGCCATTGCCGAACAGCGGCTTGATGATGATGTCGCCGTGCTTCGCCCGGAACCGCCGGATTTCGCGCGTGTCCGCCGTCACCAGCGTCTCGGGCATCAGGTCGGGGAAGTGGGTGACGAAGAGCTTCTCGGGCGCGTTGCGCACGCTCGCGGGGTCGTTCACCACGAGCGTCTTGGGGTGGATGTGCTCCAGGATGTGGGTGGCCGTGATGTAGGCCATGTCGAAGGGCGGATCCTGGCGCATCAGCACCACATCCGCGTCGCGCGCGAGGTCGAGCTCGACCGGCGCGCCGAAGGTGAAGTGGTTGCCCTTCTCGCGCCGCACCGTGACCGGGTGGGCGTGCGCGATCACGCGGCCCGCGTGCAGCGAGAGGTGGCGCACATGATAGTGCCACAGCGCATGGCCGCGGGCCTGCGCCTCCAGCATCAGCGCGAAGGTGCTGTCGGCGTCGATGTTGATGGATTCGATCGGGTCCATCTGGACCGCCACGCGCAGCGCCATGCTCACCCCCTGCCCTAGCGCGGCTGATGTGGCACGCCGGCCGCGCTACGCCAACAGGCTGCGCCCGGTCATCGCCTCGGGCTGGTCGAGCCCCATCAGCGCGAGCAGGGTGGGCGCGATGTCCGCGAGGCGCCCCTCGCGCAGCACGGCGCCCTCGGGCCCTCCCATCAGCAGCACCGGCACCGCATGGGTGGTGTGGGCGGTGTGCGGGCCGCCGGTCGCGGGGTCGCGCATCAGCTCGGCGTTGCCGTGGTCGGCGGTGACGAGCAGCGCGCCCCCGGCCGCTGCGATGGCGTCCGCGATCAGGCCGAGCCCCGCGTCCACCGCCTCGCAGGCGCGGATGGCCGCGGGCAGGCTGCCCGTGTGGCCCACCATGTCGGCATTGGCGAAGTTGAGCACGATCAGGTCATGCGCCCCGGCCTCGATGGCCTGCACGGCGCGGCGGGCAAGCTCGGGCGCGCTCATCTCGGGCTGCAGGTCGTAGGTGGCGACCTTGGGCGAGGGCACGAGGATTCGCTCCTCGCCGGGGAAGGGCGCCTCCTCGCCGCCGTTCAGGAAATAGGTGACATGCGGGTATTTCTCCGTCTCCGCCATGCGGAGCTGCGTGCGCCCCGCGGCGCTGACCACCGCGCCCAGGATGTGCTCCATGCCCTGCGGCGGAAAGAGCGTCGCCATCAAGGCGTTCAGTTCGCGCGAATATTCCGTCATGCCGAGCGCCGCGGCGAAGCGCGGCGCGCGCGGCCGGGCGAAGCCGGCGAAGCCGGGATCGAGCAGCGCGGCGAGGATCTCGCGCACCCGGTCGGCGCGGAAGTTGAAGCACAGCACGCCGTCGCCGTCCTTCATCCCGGCATGGCCGGGCAGCACGGTGGCGGGGATGAACTCGTCCGTCACCTCGCGCGCATGGGCGGCGGCGATGGCGGCCTGGGGGTTCGGCGCGGCCTCGCCCTCGGCGAGCGCCATGGCGCGCCAGGCCTTCTCCACGCGCTCCCAGCGGTTGTCGCGGTCCATCGCCCAGTAGCGGCCGATGAGGGTGGCGAGCCGCGTGCGCGACAGGCCCACGAGGCCCTGCTCGAAGGCGGCCAGCGCGGCGGGGGCGGAGCGCGGCGGCGTGTCGCGCCCGTCCGTCAGCGCATGGATGGCCACGGGGATGCCCGCATGGTCCAGCAGCCGCGCCAGCGCCACGCCATGGTCCTGGTGGCTGTGCACGCCGCCGGGCGAGACGAGGCCGATCAGGTGGGCCGTGCCGCCGCTGGCGCGCAGCGCGGCGATGAAGGCCTGCAGCGGCGCCATGCCGCCGAGTTCGCCTTCCGCGATGGCCGCGTCTATGCGCGGCAGATCCTGCATCACCACGCGGCCCGCGCCGATGTTGAGGTGCCCCACCTCGCTGTTGCCCATCTGCCCGGCGGGCAGCCCGACATCGAGGCCCGAGGTCCGCAGGAAGTTGCGCGGGCAGCCCGCCCAGAGCGCGTCGAAGCGCGGGGTGCGGGCGAGCGCCACCGCATTGTCCTCCGCCTCGGTGCGATGGCCCCAGCCATCGAGGATGACGAGCATGACGGGCTTCTTCATGCGGCGCGGATTAGGCCGGAATCGGCCTCATGTCAGCAGCCGGGCGATCACCGCCTCGGGATCATCGGCGGGGATGGCGCCGTCCAGCAGCAGATGGGCGAGGCCGTGCACCAGCGCCCAGGCGCGCAGGGCCGCCTCGGGCGAGGGGGCGGCGGCGGAAAGCGCCGCGAAGGCCGCCCCGGCCGCCTGGCAAAGCGGCGGCCGCCCGCCCGCCCGGCGCAGCAGCGGGCCGAACATCAGCCGGAAGCGGCCAGGCCGGGCCAGGGCGAAGCGCACATAGGCGGGGCCCATCTCCGACAGAGGTTTTCCGGCGAGGGCTGCGCCGAACTCGGCGAAGTGCCGGGCGGCGAGCGCGGCCAGCAGCGCCTCCTTGTCCGCGAAGTGACGGTAGGCGGCGGTGGCGGAGACGCCGGCCATGCGCGCGGCCTCGCGCAGAGAGACGGCGCCATCCCCGCCCTGGTCGAGCAGCGCGTCGGCGGCGTCGAGCAGGGCGGCGCGCAGATCGCCGTGGTGGTAGGGCTTTTCGGATGTTGACATTGCTCACATCAGGCGTATGTTGATGGCGTCAACATAAACGGGCCCGCCGCCATGTCCATGCTCCATCTCCATCTCGCCGCCTCGCTCCTGGCGCTGGGGGGCATCGTCGCGGTGCTGGCGCTGCCCAAGGGGCGCCTCGCGCATCGTCTCATCGGACGCGGGGCGGCGGCGATGCTGCTCCTCTCGGCGATCTCCTCCTTCGGGATCGCCTCGCGCGGGCATCTTTCGCCCATCCACATCCTCTCGGTGGTGACGCTGGTGAACGTGCCGCTCGCCGTCCGGGCGGCGCAGGCGGGGCGGATCGCAGCGCATCGCCGGGCGATGCTGGCCAATGCGGGCGGGTTGGTGGTGGCGGGGCTCTTCGCCACCTTCGCGCCGGGGCGCTATCTGTACGGGCTGCTGTTCGGGGCGGCGTGACGCCGCCGCCCCGTGCGGCGGCTCAGAAGATGCCCGGCTTGCTCTCGGCCAGCGCGCCCTTCGGCAGCGCGACGTTCAGCGCGGAGAGCTCACCGGACTTGAGGCTCAGCAGGTTCTCCGCCGCCTCGATGAAGCGGTTGGCCTCGCGCGTCGTGATGATCCCTTCCGTCAGGGTGCGGAACTTGCGGATGTAGTCGGCCCGGCCGAAGGGCTTCGCCCCGCGCGGATGGGCGTTGGCCACGCCGAGCTCGTCCACCTTCTTGGTGCCGTCCTTGAACAGGATTTCCACCCGCCCGCCGAAGGCGAGCTTGTCGGGATCCTTCGCGTGGTAGCGCTCGGTCCAGACGGGATCCTCGCGCGTCTCGATCTTGTGCCACAGCCGCACCGTGTCCGGGCGCGCGGCGCGCTTGGGCGTATAGCTGTCCACATGGTGCCAGGCGCCGTCCTGCAGGGCGACCGCGAAGATGTACATGATCGAGTGGTCGAGCGTCTCGCGGCTCGCCTTCGGGTCCATCTTCTGCGGATCGTTCGCGCCGGTGCCGATCACGTAGTGGGTGTGGTGGCTGGTGTGGATGGTGATCTTCTCGATGCTGTCCCAGTCGGTGATGCCCTCGCGCATGCGGAAGGCGAGGTCGATCAGCGCCTGGCTCTGGTATTCGGCCGAGTGCTCCTTGGTGTAGCTGTCCAGGATGGCGCGCTTCGGCTCGCCGGGCGCGGGCAGCGGCACGTTGTAGTACACGGGGTCATAGACGGTGTTCCGCCCGTATTTGTCGGCCTGGGTGCGGCCGGCCAGCACCCAGGCGATCACGCTGTCCTCGCCCTCGTAGATGGGGCTGGGCGCGCCCTCGCCGCGCATGCAGCGGTCCACCGCCTCGACCGCCAGCTTGCCCGCATGCGCCGGCGCATAGGCCTTCCAGGAGCTGATCTCGCCCTTGCGCGACTGGCGGAAGCTGATCGAGGTGTGCAGCGCCTGCTGCACGGCCTGGTAGATCACCTCCTGCTTCAGCCCGAGCAGCGTGCCGATGCCCGCCGCCGCCGCGGGGCAGAGGTGGGCGATGTGGTCCACCTTGTGCTCGTGCAGGCAGATCGCGCGCACCAGGTCGATGTGGATCTCGTAGGCGGTGGCGAGGCCGCGAACGAGGTCGCGCCCCGACCGCCCCATCGCCTGCGCCACCGCCAGCACGGGCGGGATGTTGTCGCCAGGGTGCGAGTAGTCGGCGGCGAGGAAGGTGTCGTGCATGTCGAGCTCGCGCACCGCGGTCCCGTTCGCCCAGGCCGCCCATTCGGGGCTGACCGTGGCGCCGGAGCCGACGCCGAACACCGTCGCCCCGCCCTCCTTCTTGCGGTGGCCGAGCGCCATGCCGCGCGCGAAGACCACCGAACGGCGGTTGATGGCCACGATGGCCACCGCGGCGTTGTCGATGATCCGGTTGATGATCATCGCCGCCACCTCCTTCTCCACCGGAACCTTGTCGGTGGCCACACCGGCGATCTTCCAGGCGAGCTGCTCCTCGCGCTTGAGCAGCGCCTTGGAGGGGTGGACCTTCACGGGGTGCATCTGCATGGCCAGCGCCTTCCTCATGCCTGCGGCGCTTGGCGAACCCGCCGCCCGCGCCTAGCCTTCGATTCTCAAGGGCGGCGCGCATCCTATCGGGCGCGGCCGGCATGTCCACACGGCGGGGGGCGGCGCGCATGGCGTTCGATCTGGTGGTGCGCGGGGATCTGGTGCTGGCCGACCGGATTCTGGAGCGGGGCTATGTCGCGGTGAAGGCCGGGGCCATCGCGGCCATCGGCCAGGGCAGCCCCCCGGCCGCGGAGGAGACCGCCGACCATTCCGGCATGCTCGTCTTCCCTGGGCTGGTGGACGGGCACATGCACACCTCGTCCAGCACCGGCTGGCCGGGCATCGAGGGCGCCTCCATGTCCGCCGCCGCGGGCGGAGTGACCACCTGCGTGGACATGCCCTACGACGTGCCGCGACCGGTCACCGACGCCGCGATCCTCGCCGAGAAGATCGAGCACGTGAACCGCCTCTCGCATGTGGACATGGCGCTCTACGGCACGCTCAGGAAGGACGGGAACGTGGAGGATGTGGCGGGGCTCGTCGCCGGCGGCGTCTGCTCCTTCAAGCTCTCCACCTACGAATACGACCCCGTGCGCTTCCCGCGCATCGACCACCCGACCATGCTGCGCGCCTTCGCCGAGATCGCGAAGACCAACCTGATGGTCGCGATCCACAACGAGGACCAGGAGCTGGTGGAGAAGCTCACCGCCCAGGCCAGGGCGGCGGGCCGCACCGACCCCATCATGCATTGCCGCACCCGCCCGCCCATCACCGAGAGCATGGCGGACCTCGAGATCTTCGAGATGGCGCTGGAGACGGGCTGCCACGTCCACATCGCCCATTCCTCCCTCGCCCGCGGCTTCGAGCTGGCGGAGATGTTCCGCAACCAGGGCGCGCGCACCTCGGGCGAGGCCTGCATCCAGTATCTCTGCATGACGGAGGAGGACCTGATCCGCCTCGAGGGCTTCGGCAAATGCAACCCGCCCTTCCGCACCAGGGAGGAGGTGGAGCGCATGTGGGCCGCGCTGAAGGCCGGCAAGATCGCCTATGTCTCCACCGACCACGCCCCCTGGCCGCGGGAGCGCAAGCTCTACACCGGCGACATCTTCGCCGTCGGCGCCGGGCTGACGGGGCTGCAGAGCTTCGCGCCCCTGATGTTCACCCTGCTGGAGGAGCGCGGCCTGCCGCTCACCCTCATGGCGTCGCTCTGCGCCGAACGCCCGGCGCGCTTCCACGGCCTCTTCCCGAAGAAGGGGGCCATCCGCATCGGCTGCGACGCGGACCTCCTGGTGATGGAGCGCGGGGCCTTCCGCTTCGATGCGGCGAAGATCCAGGATCGCGAGAACGCCCGCTGGTCGCCCTATGACGGCATGGCGATGCGCGCGCGCGTCGCCGCCACCTATCTGCGCGGCGGCCGCATCTGGGACGGCGAGCGCGTGCTGGCGAAACCCGGCACGGGCCGCTTCGTGCCGCGCCAGCATGGGGAGTGTTTCCTGGGCTGATGCCGCCCGACCCGCTCGCCGCCGCCCCCATCCCCGGCGCGCCGCGCCTCGCCTTCCTGCGCGCGGTGGTGGACCACCCGCAGGTGGAGGTGGGCGACTACACCTACTACGACGACCCGGACGGGCCGGAGCATTTCCTCGAGCGCTGCGTGCCCTACCTGTTCGACTTCATCGGCGACCGGCTCGTCATCGGCCGCTTCTGCATGATCGCCACGGGGGTGCGCTTCCTGATGAATGGCGGCAACCACGACGCGCGGGGTTTCTCGGCCTATCCCTTCGGCGCCTTTCCCGGCTGGCGCGGCGCGCCGCCGCCCGAGGGCGAGCTGCGCGGCGACACGGTGCTCGGCCATGACGTGTGGGTGGGGGCGCACGCCATGATCCTGCCCGGCGTCGCCATCGGCAGCGGCGCGATCATCGGCGCGGGCAGCGTGGTGACGCGCGCGGTGCGGCCCTATGCCGTCGTCGCCGGCAACCCCGCGCGTGAAGTCCGTCGCCGCTTCGACGACGCGACGGTGGCCGCGCTGCTCGACATCGCCTGGTGGGACTGGCCGGCGGAGAAGATCGAGAGGAACCTGCCGGCCATCCTGGGCGCCGACCTCGCGGCCCTGCGCGCGACGGCCTGACGCCCGCGCATCGCGTTTTCGTTGCGCCCCTGGCGCCCGTCCATGGCATACCCATCTGCGCAACGGTCCAGGGAGAGACGCCCCATGAACACCGATCGTCGTGGCCTGTTCGCCGGTTCCGCCGCCGTCGCCGCCGCGCTGGCCCTGCCCGCCGCCGCGCAGCAGGCCGCCGCCCCGCCCGCCCCCGCGCAGGCGCCGGGCTTCTACCGCTTCAAGGTGGGCGGCTTCACCGTCACCACCGTGCATGACGGGTTCTTCCGCCGCCCCGTGGAGGGCTTCGTGCGCGGCGTGCCCACCGCCGAGGTGCAGGCGCTGCTGGCCGAAGCCTTCCTTCCCGCCGACCAACTCACCGTCCCCTTCACCATCACCTTCGTCGAGACGCCGCGCGGCCTCTATGTGTTCGACAGCGGCACCGGCGCGCAGATGGCGCCCACGGCCGGCCAGATGGCGGCCAACATGCGCGCCGCCGGGCTCGACCCGGCGCGGGTGGCGGGCGTGATCGTCAGTCATTTCCACGGCGACCACATCACCGGCCTGACCACCGCGCAGAACGAGCGCGCCTTCCCCAATGCCGAGATCATCGTCCCCGCCGCCGAATGGGCCTGGTGGAGCGATGACGCGAACGCGGCGCGCAGCCCCGAGGGCCAGCGGCCCACCTTCGCCAACACCGCCCGGCGCTTCGGTCCCTACCAGGGTCGCATCCGCCAGGTGCGCGACGGCGAGGAGGTGGCGCCGGGCATCCGCGCCGTCTCCGCGCATGGGCACACCCCCGGCCACACCGTCTATCACGTCGCGGACGGGGCCGATCAGATGATGTTCCTCGCCGACCTGACGAACCGCCCCGAGATCGGCGCCCGGCGCCCGGACTGGCAGATCGTCTTCGACTTCGACGGCGACATGGCCGCCGCCACCCGCCGCCGCGTCTTCGACCGCGTGGCGAGCGAGCGCATGCGCGTCACCGGCTACCACTTCATGTTCCCGGCCAACGGCTACATCGCGCGCGAGGGGCAGGGCTTCCGCTTCGTGCCCTCCGACTGGTCGAGCCAGGTCTGAGACGATGCCGCAGGGAAACAGCGCCATGATCGCCCGCCGCCTCGCGCTGGGCGCCGCCCTCGCCGCGCCCGGCCTGCTCGCGCTGCGCCCCGCCGGGGCGCAGACCGCCCCCGCCCCCGTGCCGCCCTCGCCCCAGGCGCCGGGCTTCTACCGCTTCCGGCTCGGCGAGATCACCGTGGTCATGATCCATGACGGCATGGTGTTCCGCGCGAACCCGCTGGAGGGGCTGGTGGTGAACCAGCCCGCCAGCGCGGTGCAGGCGGCGCTGGAGGCGGCCATGCTGCCCACGCGCAACCTGGTGAACCCCTACATCGTCACCTTCCTCGAGACCCCGCGCGGCGTGGTGGCCTTCGACGCGGGCACCGGCGCCGGGCAGCTTCCGGCGGGCACGGGGCTGCTGCCGCAGAACCTCGCCGCCGCGGGCATCCGGCCCGAAGACGTGACGCTGATCTGCGTCAGCCATTTCCATGGCGACCACATCACCGGCCTCACCACCGCCGACAACCGCCCCTTCTATCCCAATGCCGAGGTGGCCGTGCCGGCCGCCGAATGGGCGTGGTGGAGCGAGGAGGCCAACGCCGCGCGCAGCCCGCAGTTCCAGCGCGGCAACTTCGCCAACACCGCGCGCCGCTTCGGGCCGCTGCGCGCGCGCCTCAGGATGTTCGAGGACGGGCAGGAGATCGCCCCGGGCATCCGCGCCATCGCCACGCCGGGCCACACGCCCGGCCATTGCGCCTTCCACGTCAGCAGCGGACGCGAGCAGCTCTTCGTCACCGCCGACGCGGCCGGCCGTCCCGAGCTGTTCCTGCGCAACCCCGGCTGGCACTCCGTCTTCGACTTCGACCCGGTGATGGCCGAGCAGAGCCGCCGCCGCCTGTTCGACCGCATCGCCGCCGAGCGCGCGCGCATGGCCGCGTACCACTTCAACTTCCCCGGCACCGGCTTCATCGCCCGGGAGGGAGAGGGGTTCCGCTTCGTCCCGGCGGACTGGACGGGGGTGGTGTAACCACCCCCGATGTCATGCCATTCTCCTCGACGCCGACGCCGCCCGGTGGCATGAGGCGGCGCGCAAACGGATGAGGATGGCATGCCGGACAAGCTGTTCGAGGACCGCCGCGCGGCGCTGGAAGAGGCGTTCTTCGCGCGGCACAACCAGGAGCTGCTGAACCGCCTGCGCGCGCAGGACCAGCAGGCGACCGAGGAGGGTGCGCTCGCCGCCGCCTCCGGAATCAAGGATCCCGCGGTGCTGAAGCAGCTTCTCGGCCTCGGCATCGGCGCGGCCAGCGTGGCCGCGCTCGCCCTCGCGCCCCTCGTGCTGGTCGCCTGGGCCGATGGCGCGATGTCGAAGGAGGAGCAGGCGGCCATCCTCTCGGCGGCGCACAAGCGGGGCGTGCAGCCGGGCGGGCCGGGGCACGCGCTTCTCGAACACTGGCTGGCCGAGGCCCCGCCCCCCGCGCTCGCGCAGGCCTGGAAGGCCTATATCCAGGCCCTCGCCGCCGCCATGCCGGAGGCCGAGCGCCAGGCGCTGCGCGAGGCGGTGCTGGGCCAGGCCGAGCAGGTGGCGGATGCCGCGGGCGGCTTCCTCGGCCTCGGCCTGGGCAACCGCGTCTCGGCCGCCGAGCGCGCCGTGCTGCACGATCTGGCGGCGGCCTTCGGCGCGTGAGGCGCCGCGCGGGCGCGGGTCAGCCCAGCTCGATCCGCGCCTCGCGCACCAGCCGGGCCATCGCCTCGCGCTACTCGCGCACATAGCGGGCGAAGCTCTCGGGGTCAGTGCCGAGCGGGATGGCCCCCAGCGCATCGAGCCGGGCGCGCACGCCGGCATCGGCCAGCGCGTGCCGCACCGCCCCGTGCCAGCGCTCCACCGCCGCCGCGGGCAGGCCGGCGGGGGCGTAGAGCCCGTTCCACTCGTTCAGCTCATAGCCCGGGAAGCCCTGCTCGGCGACCGTGCCCACATCGGGCAGCACGGAGAGGCGCTGCGCCGTGGTGACGGCCAGCGCCCGCACCCGCCCCTCCTGCGCGAGCTGCAGCGAGGAGGCGACGGTGCCGAAGACGAAGGCCACATTGCCCGCGATCAGATCCTGCAGGGCGGGCGCGCCGCCGCGATAGGGCACATGGATCATCTCCAGCCCCGCGCGGTTCAGCAGCAGCACCGAGGCGAGATGCGCCGCCGTGGCGTTGCCCGAGGAGCCGTAGGAGAGCTGCCCCGGCCGCGCCCGCACATGCGCCACGAACTCCGCAAGGTTGCGCGCCGGCAGCGAGGGATGCACCAGCAGGATCTGCGGCCAGATCAGAACCTGGCTGATCGGCGTGAAGGCGGTGGCGTAGTCGAAGGGCAGGCCGCGCATCAGCGCCGGGTTCACCGTGTGCGCCATGGCGTCCACCATCACGGTGTGGCCATCGGGCGCGGCGCGCGCCACCTCTGCCGCGCCGATGGAGCCGCCCGCGCCGCCGCGGTTCTCCACCACCACGTTCTGCCCGAGATGGGCGGACATGGGCACGGCCAGCAGCCGCGAGGCCGTGTCCACCCCGCCCCCCGGCGCATAGGGCGCGACGAGCCGGATGGCCCGGCCGGGCGACCATCCCTGCGCCAGCGCCGGCGTGGCCAGCAACGGGGCCGCGAGGATCAGCGAACGGCGGCGCATGGCTCAGCTCTCCAGGCGGATGTTGTTGTCGCGGATCAGCGCGCCGATCTGCGCGCGCTGCTCGGCGAGGAAGGCGGCGAAGCGCTCGGTGCCGCTGGCCATGATCTCCATCCCCAGCGCGGCGTGGCGCTCGCGCACCGTGGGGTCGGCGAGGCCGGCGTGGCAGGCCTCCACATGGCGCGCGATGGCGGCGGGCGGCGTGCCGGCGGGGGCGAACATGCCCAGCCACTCGTTCAGCGAGAAGCCGCCATAGCCGAGCTCCGCCATGGTCGGCACATCGGGCAGGGCGGGGATGCGCGCCGGCGTGGCCACCGCCAGGGCGCGCAGCCGGTTGTCGCGGATCAGCGGCACGACGAGCGGCGTGGTGTTGAAGGTGAAGAAGGTCTCGCCCGCCAGCAGGGCCGGGATGGACTGCGCGCTGGCGCGATAGGGGACATGGGTGGCCTCCAGCCGCTCCTGCTGGGTGAACATCACGGCGGCGAGGTGGCTCATCAGCCCGATGCCGGTGGAGGCGTAGGGCGTCCCCGGGTTCGCGCGCAGATACGCCACGAGGTCCGCCACGCTGCGCACCGGCGCATCGGCGCGCACCACCAGCACGTTCGGCAGCAGCGCGAAGAGCGTGACGGGCGTGAAGGCGGTGGCGTAGTCGAAGGCGAGGCCGCGCATCAGCAGCGGGTTGCTCACCTGCCCCGCCGCGTCGAACAGCAGCGTGTGGCCGTCCGCCGCCGCCTGCGCCGCCACGCCCGCGCCGATGGAGCCGGAGGCGCCGCCGCGGTTCTCGATCACCACGGGCTGGCCCAGCACCTGCTGCATGTGCGGCGCGACGAGGCGGATGGAGGCGTCGGCGCTGCCGCCCGCGGGCCAGGCGACGATCACGCGCACCGGGCGGCTGGGGGACCAGCCCTGCGCCAGGGCGGGCGCGGCGAGGGCGGCGAAGGGGGCGGCGAGCAGCGCGCGGCGATGCATGGCGAAGTCTCCTCTGCACGCGCACTCTGCCGCGCGCGGGCCTATCCGTCGAGGCGGATGCCCTCGGCGCGGATCAGCGCCCCCATGGCCTCGCGCTCGGCGGCGAGGAAGCGGGCGAAGCCCCCCGGCCCCTCGCCGGCGGGCTCCAGGCCCAGCTCGGCGAGGCGCGGGGCGAGTT
>JBKBSR010000035.1:0-14024 GCA_046291055.1 Roseococcus sp. | reverse complement strand
GTCGAGCAGGGCATCCAGGATCTCGACAACATCAGCCGCATCTTCCAGGCCCTGCTGCGCATCGCCGAGGCCGAGGCGGGCGCGCGCCGCGCCGCCTTCGCGCCGCTCGACCTCTCTCCCCTGCTGCGCGACGCGGCCGAGTTCTACGAAGCGATGGCGGAGGCGCGCGAGCAGAAGCTCGAGACCGACCTGCCCGAGACCCTGCCCATGGTGGGCGACCGCGACCTGCTGCTGCAGGCGGTGGCGAACCTGCTGGACAACGCCATCAAGTTCACCCCGCCGGGCGGCCTCGTGCGCCTCTCCGCGCGCGAGGAGGAGGAGGGAGGGATCGAGATCGCCGTCAGCGATTCCGGCCCCGGCATGCCGCCCGCCGACCGCGCCCGCGCGCTGGATCGCTTCTTCCGCGCCGATTCCTCGCGCGGCACGCCGGGCTCGGGGCTCGGCCTCTCGCTGGTGCGCGCGGTGGCGCAGCTCCATGGCGGCGAGGTGGAGCTCTCAGACGCCATGCCGGGCGCCGATCCGCCGGGGCTGCGCGTGGCGCTGCACCTGCGCCCCGAGAGGGAGTAGAGGCGCCGCGGATCACCCGCCCGGCGGCTGCAGCACCTTGTCGCGGTAGTTGCAGTGGGCGCGGGCGGGACAGCGCCAGCACTCGGGCGCGCGCGCCTTGCACACATAGCGCCCGTGCAGGATGAGCCAGTGATGCGCATCGCGCAGCAGCTCGTGCGGGATGCGCTTGACCAGCGCCTCCTCCACCGCGCGCGGCGTCCTGCCGGGCGCGAGGCCGGTGCGGTTGCCCAGGCGGAAGATGTGCGTGTCCACCGCCATGGTCGGCTCGCCGAAGGCGACGTTGAGCACGACATTCGCGGTCTTGCGCCCCACGCCGGGCAGCGCCTCGAGCGCAGCGCGCTCGCGCGGGACCTCGCCGCCATGCTTCTCGACGAGCTGCGCGGCGAGGGCGGCGAGGTGGCGCGCCTTGGCCTGCCACAGCCCGATGCGGCGGATGTGCGCGCCGATCCCCTCAGCCCCCAGCGCCGCCATGGCGGCCGGGGTGGGCGCGGCGGCGAAGAGGCCGGGCGTGACCTTGTTCACCATCGCGTCGGTGGTCTGGGCCGAGAGCACCACGGCCACCAGCAGGCTGAACGGATCATGGTAGTGCAGTTCCGTCCGCGGCGCCGGGTTCGCCTCGGCCAGGGCGCGCAGGAAGGCGGCGGCCTGTTCGCGCGACATGAGCCGGGCGCGGCGGGGCGCGGCGGCGCTGCCGTGCAGGGGGCGAGGGGTTTTCACGGCCGCCGACATTCTATCTGATGGAGGGATGGTCAAGGCCCGCACCCTCTTCGTGGCGCGCTCCGCCCCGCTCGACAGCCTTGGGCCGCGCGGCTTCCGCAATCTGGCCTGGCTGATCGGGGCGCTCTTCGCCGCCACGGGGCTCCTCTTCGCGCTGATGGGCGCCTGGCCCGTGATGGTGTTCGTGGGCGCCGAGGCGCTGCTGGTGCTGGTGCTGATGGCCGCCTACCGCAGCGGCGCGGCGCGCAGCAGCGAGTGCATCACCCTCACCGAGGAGGCGATCACCGTGCTGCGCCGCCAGGGCGCGCGGGTGACCGAGGCGCGCTTCGAGCCCTTCTGGGTGCGCCTGGTGTGGGAGGAGGGGCGGCTGCGCCTCGTCCATCGCGGGCGGGAGGTGGAGATCGGCCTCTTCCTCGGCCCCGAGGAACGCGAGGCGCTGGCCGAGGCGCTGGGCCGGGCGCTGCACGCGCTGCGCCACCCGGTCTTCGACAACCCGCAGCTTCGGGATCCGGGATAGGCCTATCCGAGGGGCGGCAGAAGCGCCGCCGCGGCAAGCAAGGCGCCATCGGGCAGGATGATGCTGCCCGGCGGGGCGGCGCGCGCCTCGGCCGCGTCGGCGGCGAGCAGGATGCGCGTGGGCACGCCGGCCGCGCGCGCCGCCTGCATGTCCGCCGCGCGGTCGCCGATCATGACCGAGCGCGCGAGATCGATCCCATGCGCCGCCGCCGCGTCCAGCAGCATGCCCGGGCCCGGCTTGCGGCGCGGGTTCTCGCGCCGGTAGGGGCCGAGCCCCTCGCGCGGGTGGTCGGGGCAATACTCCACCCCGGCGAAGCGGATGCCGCGCTCGGCGAAGCGCGCCAGCATCCAGCCCGTCAGCGCGGCGAACTCCGCCTCGCCGTAGAGGCCGCGGCCGATGCCCGACTGGTTGGTGACGACGACCAGCGCATAGCCCAGCCCCTGCGCGCGCGCGCAGAGATCGAAGATGCCCTCGCGGAAGCGGAAGGCCTCGATGCGGTGGACATAGCCGTCATCGTGGTTGATCACGCCGTCGCGGTCCAGGAAGAGGGCGGGGCGGGGCGTCACGCCCCCTCGCGCGGGAAGAGCGCGGCCTCGATGGCGGCGCAGAGGGCATGGCCCAGCACCTCGTGCCCCTCCTGGATGCGCGGCGTGCTGGTGCTGGGCACGCGGATGCAGACATCGCACAGCGCGGCCATGGCGCCGCCCGAGGCGCCGGTGAAGCCGATGGTGACGAGGCCCTTCGCCCGCGCCGCCTCCAGCGCCGCCAGCACATTCGCCGAGTTGCCGGAGGTGGAGAGGGCGATCAGCACATCGCCCGCCGCGCCCAGCGCCTCCACCTGGCGGGCGAAGACGCGCGCATAGCCGTAATCGTTGCCGATGCCGGTGAGGATGGAGCTGTCTGTGGTCAGCGCGATCGCCGGCAGGCCGGGCCTGTCGTAGTGGAAGCGGCTGACCAGCTCGCCCGCCCAGTGCTGCGCGTCGGCCGCGCTGCCGCCATTGCCGCAGAGCAGCAGCCTGCCCCCGCCGCGCAGCGCGGCGATGCAGAGCTCGGTGGCGCGGGCGGCGGCCTCGCACAGTGCCGCGTCCTCGGCCATCGCGTCCAGCAGATCCCGCGTGGCGCGCAGTGCGGTGCGGATCTCCCCGGCGCGGTCAGACGACATCGGCGAAGCCCGGGCGCAGGCGCTGGAACACCCAGTGGGCGGCCGCCAGCGCCCCCAGCGCCAGCGCGAGGTAGAGCGCGAGGCTCGCGACATCCGGCCAGCCGCCGAACAGCAGCACGGTGCGCGCCTGCTCCATGACGGGCGTCATCGGGTTGGCGCGGATGACGAAGCGCCAGTTCTCCGGCACCGCCTCCAGCGGGTAGAACATGGGCGAGAGGAACATCAGCAGCGTCAGCACCGGGGCGATAACCAGCGCGATGTCGCGGATGAAGACGCCGAGCGCGGCGAGCAGCGCCGTCGCCGCCACCACGAGCACGAGATAGGGCAGCAGCACCAGCGGAAGGAACAGCGCCGTCCAGTGGAGGCTGCCGTTCACCAGCAGATTGCCCAGCAGCACGATGCCGAGCGTGACCAGCGTGTTCACGCTGGCGGCGAGCACCGTGACCAGGGGCAGCAGCTCCAGCGGGAACACCACGCGCGTGACATAGCCCGGATTGCCGACGATGAGCGTCGGCGCGCGCGAGAGCGCCTCGGCCATCAGCCCGTGCACCGCCATGCCGACCAGCAGGATCAGCGCGAAATCGAGCGGCGCGCCGCTGCGCCCCGGCCAGCGCTGCGGGAACACGCCGGTGAAGACGAGGGTGAGGACGGCCGCGGTCAGCAGCGGCGTCAGCACCGCCCAGGCCAGGCCGAGCAGGCTGCCGCGGAAGCGCTGGGTCACCTCGCGCTGGGTCAGGCGCCGGCACAGGTCGCGGTGCGCGAACCAGGAGGCGAAGAGGCTGCGGAGGGAGGCGGGCGGGGCATCCATGGGGCCCGGCGGGGGATGGGGCAGGGCCCCCGGGGTGTCAAGCGGCGCGCTTGCCCGCCCCGGGGCCGGATGATACCTCCCCCTGGTTTCCATCCAGCGGGGCACGAGGTTGCGCATCCTCCTCACCGGCGGCTTCGGCTTCATCGGCTCGGCCGTGGTCCGCCACCTTCTCGCCAGCACCGACGCCACCGTCGTCAACATCGACAAGATGACCTACGCGGCGAGCCCCGCCGCGCTGGCGATGCACGCGGCCGATCCGCGCCACATCCACATCCGCGCCGACATCTGCGACGCCGAGGCGATGCGCGCCGCCTTCGCCGAACACCGGCCCACGCATGTGATGCACCTCGCGGCCGAGAGCCATGTGGACCGCTCCATCGACGGGCCGGCGGAGTTCATCCGCACCAATGTCGTGGGCACCCAGGTGCTGCTGGAGGCGGCGCGCGAGCATTGGAACAGCCTGGCGCGAGAGGAGAAGGCCGCCTTCCGCTTCCACCACGTCTCGACCGACGAGGTGTTCGGCTCCCTCTACCCTGGCGATCCGCCTTTCACGCCCGAGACCCCCTACGATCCGCGCAGCCCCTACAGCGCGAGCAAGGCGGCCTCCGACCACCTGGTGCGCGCCTGGCACCACACCTACGGCTTCCCGAGCTTCGTCAGCAACACGACGAACAACTACGGCCCCTGGCAGTTCCCCGAGAAGCTGATCCCGCTGGTCACGCTCAACGCGCTGGAGGGCAAGCCCCTGCCGGTCTATGGCAAGGGCGAGAACATCCGCGACTGGCTGCACGTGGAGGACCACGCCGAGGCGCTGGTGCTGGCGCTGACGCGCGGTGCGCCCGGCGCCACCTACTGCATCGGGCCGCGGCAGGAGCGCACGAACCTGCAGGTGGTCAAGGCCATCTGCGCCACGCTCGACCGGCTGCGCCCCGACCCCGCCGGCCCGCGCGAGCGGCTGATCACCTTCGTGCAGGACCGTCCGGGCCATGACTTCCGCTACGCCATGGATCCCTCGGGCGCCGAGGCGGCGCTGGGCTGGAAGCCGCGCTTCGACTTCGAGACGGGCCTCGCCCACACCATCCGCTGGTATCTCGATCACGAGGACTGGTGGCGCCCGATCCGAGAGAAGGCCTATGCCGGTGAGAGGCTGGGGGTGAAGACGTGAGGGCGGCCTTCCCGCGTGGCGGCGAAGCCGAGGCCGCGCATGCGGCGGCCCGGCGCCCGGGGGCGGCGAGGCGGGCATCCGGCCGCACGGCGGCCGGCGCCGCCCACGCCACCGCAACGCCCGCGCGACAGCCGCGCGGCGAAGCCAAGGCCGCGCATGCGGCCGCCCGGCGACTGAGGGCATGAATCATGAAGGGCATCATCCTCGCCGGAGGCTCCGGCACGCGGCTGCACCCCATGACGCTGGCGGCGTCGAAGCAGCTCCTGCCTGTCTATGACAAGCCGATGGTCTATTACCCGCTCGGCACGCTCATGCTGGCGGGCATCCGCGACATCCTGGTGATCTCCACCCCGCAGGACCTGCCGGCCTTCCAGCGCCTGCTGGGCGACGGCTCGGCCTTCGGCATCTCGCTCTCTTACGCCGAGCAGCCCTCGCCGGACGGGCTGGCCCAGGCCTTCCTGATCGGCGAGCGCTTCATCGGCGGCCAGCCCTGCGCGCTGGCGCTGGGCGACAACATCATCTACGGCGAGGGGCTCTCCATCCGCCTCGGCGCCGCGAGGGGCCGCGCCGAGGCGGGCGGGGCCACCATCTTCGGCTATCGCGTGGCGGACCCCGAGCGCTACGGCGTGGCGGAGTTCGACGAGGCGGGCCGCGTGATCTCCATCGAGGAGAAGCCCAGCCGGCCGAAATCCGACTGGGCGGTGATCGGCCTCTACTTCTACGACCGCCGCGTGGTGGAGCTGGCGAAGCAGGTGAAGCCCTCCGCGCGCGGGGAGCTGGAGATCACCGACCTCAACCTCCTCTACATGCGTGCGGGCGCCCTCTCCTGCGAGCAGCTCGGCCGCGGCTGCGCCTGGCTCGATGCGGGCACGCCCGGCTCGCTGCTGCAGGCCGCGACCTTCGTGCAGACGGTGCAGGAGCGCCAGGGCCTCTACATCTCCGCGCCGGAGGAGATCGCCTTCCGCCGCGGCTTCCTCACCGCCGAGGAGCTGCGCGCGCGCGGCGAGGCGCTGGGCAAGACCGCCTATGGGCGCTACCTGATCGACGTGGCGAACGGGCTGCACGGCGAATGAAGATCACGCCGCTCGCCATCCCCGATGTGCTGTTGATCGAACCGCCGCGCTACGGCGACGCGCGCGGCTTCTTCAGCGAGGTGTGGAAGCGCAGCGCCCTGGCGGCTGCGGGGCTCGTCGTTGATTTCGTGCAGGACAACCACTCCCTCTCGCGCGAGGCGGGGGTGCTGCGCGGCCTGCATTTCCAGCGCCCGCCGCACGCCCAGGGCAAGCTGGTGCGCTGCACGCGCGGGCGCGTGCTCGATGTGGCGGTGGACATCCGCGAAGGCAGCCCGAGCTACGGCCAGCATGTGGCGGTGGAGCTCTCGGCCGAGAACTGGCGGCAGGTGTGGGTGCCGCGCGGCTTCGCCCACGGCTTCCTGACGCTCGAGCCAGATTGCGAGGTGCTCTACAAGGTGGACGCGGAATACAGCCGCGAGGCCGATGGCGGCATCGCCTGGGACGACCCGGCGCTCGGCATCGCCTGGCCGTTGCCGCCGGGCGGGCCCATCCTCTCCGACAAGGACCGCGCCGCGCCGCGCCTCGCCGAGGCCGCGCCCATCTTCCCGAAGGGGAGCTGGTGAGCATGCGCGTCCTCGTCACGGGCCGAGGCGGGCAGCTCGCCACCGGGCTGGAGGCGAGCCTGCCCGCGCGCGGGATCGAGGGCGTCTTCGTCGGCCAGCCGGAGTTCGAGTTCGACCAGCCGGAGACGGTGCGCGCCGCCTTCGCCGCGGCCGCGCCCGATGCGGTGGTGAACTGCGCCGCCTGGACGGCGGTGGACGCCGCCGAGGACGACGAGGCCGGCGCCTTCCGCGCCAATGCGCTGGGCCCCGCCCTGCTGGCCGCCCTGTGCGCCGGCCGCGGCATCCCGCTGCTGCAGATCAGCACGGACTACGTCTATGACGGGCGCAAGGGCGCGCCCTATGTCGAGACGGATGCGCCGAACCCGCTCGGCGCCTATGGCCGCACCAAGCTGGCGGGGGAATGGGCGGCGCTGGCCGGCAATCCGATGACGGCGGTGCTGCGCACCGCCTGGGTCTATGCGCCCATGGGCAGGAACTTCCTGCGCACCATGCTCGCCCTCGGCGCGCAGCGGCCCGAGCTGCGCGTGGTGGCGGACCAGATCGGCCACCCCACCGCCGCGCCCGACCTCGCGGACGCCATCGCCGCGCTGCTCGCCCGGCTGCGCGAGACGGGCTGGCGCGCCGAGTATCGCGGCGTGTTCCACGCCGTGGCGCAGGGGCATGTGAGCTGGCACGGCTTCGCCGAGGCCATCTTCGCCGCCGCCGCCCCCCATGGCGGCCCGCGCCCCGTGGTGCACCCCATCGCCACCCATGAATACCCCGTGAAGGCCGTCCGCCCCGCCGATGGGCGGATGGACACCAGCAAGCTCGCCGCCGTGTTCGGCGTGTCGCTGCCGCCCTGGCAGGAGGGGCTGGCGCGCGTGGTGAAGGCGCTGCACGGCGGGGCATGACCGCCCCCTATGCGCTGACCGATCTGGCCGCGCCCGAGGGCGGGCTGCCGCGCGCCCTGCACGGGCTGGCCGCGCGCTCGCCCCTCGCCTTCGCCCGCCGCGCCGCGGAACTGGCCTGGGAGCTGGGCGCAGCCGCGGTGCTGGACCGCCTGGCCCCGCTCTCCCCCGCCATGCTGCGCGTCGAGCCCGGCCGCGCCCCTGCCGTGGGCGGTTCTCTCGCCCTCTACCTCCACTGGTCGCCCGACGGGCGCGTCTCGGCCATGGTGCGCGAGCAGTTGGCGCAGTGGCGGGCCCAGGGCTTCGCGGTGGTCTTCGTCACCAACGCCGCCCCGCCCGAGGCCGATTGGGACGCGACGGGCGCCGACTGCGCGCTGCGCCTGCAACGCGCCAATGTGGGGCGCGACTTCGGCGCCTGGCGCGACGCGGCGGCGCTGGCCTTCGCCCGGCTCGGCACGCCGGAGGAGCTGCTGCTGGCCAATGACAGCGTGCTCGGCCCCTTCCGCCCGCTCGAGCCGCTGCTCGCCGCCTGCCGCGCGGGCGGCGAGGGGATCTTCGGCATGACCGAGAGCTGGGGCGGGGGGCCGCACCTGCAATCCTACGCGCTGCTGGCGCGCGGCGCGGGGCCGGTGGGGCTGCTGGCGGCCCATCTCGCCGCCTTCCGCGACAGCCGCAGCAAGTGGCGCGTGGTGCAGCAGGGCGAGATCGGCCTCGCCGCCCGCGCCCGGGCGGCCGGGGTGCGGATGGCGGCGCTGTTCGGCTATGCCCGGCTGCTGGCGGAGGTGGACGAGGCAACGCGCCTCTCCCTGGGCCCGCGCTTCGCCGAGCCCGCGGCGCTGTGGCGCTATCCGCTCAACCCCTGCCACCACCTCTGGCGGGTGCTGGTGGAGCGCATGGGCTTCCCCTGGTTCAAGACCGAACTCATCCGCCGCAACCCGGGCGGGCTGCCCGGGGTGGAGGGCTGGGAGGCGCTGGCGCCGCCGCGCGAGGCGGCGCTGATCCGGGACCACCTGGCGCTGATGGGGCGGTGACGCGGCGCGGCGGTCACGCCGCCCGTATCACCCCTCCAGCCGCTTGTTCACGCGGCGCAGCGCGGCGGCGAAGACCTGCTTCTTCGCCGCCACCCCCGTGTCGTCCAGGCTGCCGCGCGGCTCGGCCTTGCCGCGCTTGGCGCGGCGCTGGGCGGCGAGGCGCGTGCGCGCCGCGTCCCGCGCCTCGCGCAGGCGGCGCGCCAGCGCGATCAGCGCCTCGCGGTCCAGCCGCGCGACCTCGGGGTAGTGGCTGGGCGCGACCAGGGCGAACTCGGCCTCGCTCAGGATCTTGCGCTCGCGGGCGATGGGCATGGACATGGGCGGTCTCCTTCAGTCGAGACGGATGTTCGCGACGCGCACCACCTCGCGCCACTTCTCGTTCTCGGCGGCGATGAAGCGGTCGAACTCGGCGCCCATCAGCGGCAGGGTGGAGGCGCCGATGTCGCGGATGCGCGCCTGGGTGGCGGGCTCGGCCACCGCCGCGCCCACCGCGGCGATGTAGCGCTCGAGCGCCGCCTGGGGCGTGCGCGCGGGCGCCTGCAGGCCGAACCAGGCGATGGCCTCGAAGCGCTCCACCCCGCTCTCCTGCACGGTGGGCGTCTCGGGCACGGCGAACCAGCGCTCGCGCGAGGTGACGGCGAGGATGCGCAGCCGCCCCTCGCGGATGTGCGGCAGATAGGCGGGCAGGTTGTCCACCGCGATCTCGATGCGCCCGCCCAGCAGGTCGGGCATCAGCGCGCCGGTGCCGCGATAGGGCACATGGTTGATGTCCACCCCGGTGCGGAACTTCAGATACTCGCCCGACATGTGGCCGGAGGTGCCGTTGCCCGGCGTGCCGTAGTTGAGCCGGCCGGGCTGGCGGCGCGCCAGCGCCAGCAGCTCCTGGAAGCTGTTCGCCTGCACGCCGGGGTGCACGACGACCGCGTTGGTCACCGCGCCCACGAGGCCGATGGAGGCGAAATCCCGCACCGGGTCGAAGGGCAGGCGCGGGTAGAGGAACTGGTTGATGCTGGCCGTGCCGATCGTGCACATCAGCAGCGTGTGCCCGTCCGGGTCTGCCTTGGCCACCAGCTCCGTGCCCACATTGCCGCCCGCGCCCGGGCGGTTGTCCACCACGAAGGACTGGCCGAGCGCCGCCCCCAGCCGCTCGGCCATGATGCGCGCCAGCGCGTCCGTCGCGCCGCCGGCGGTGAAGGGCACCACGATGCGCACGGAGCGCGAGGGCGACCAGCTCTGGGCGAGGGCCCCCGCCGGCAGCAGGGCGGGCAGGGCGAGCAGGGCGCGGCGTGAGCTCATGGGCGAATCTCCGGCTGGGATGTCGCGGAAAAGGGGCATCCGCCCCAGCCGGAAGCATGAAAGGGACGCCATGTCCATGCCGTCCCGCGGGACGTCGCTACTCCACCCGGACGTTGGCGATGCGGATCACCTCGCTCCATTTGCGGATTTCCGCCGCGATGAAGGCCTCGAAGGCGGCGGGGGTTGTGCCGCCCTCGGGCGTGAGGCCCGGCGGCTGCCCGCCGAAGGCGGCGAGCCGCGCGCGGAACTCCGGCTCGCGCGTGATGGCGTCCAGCTCCGCGCCGATGCGCTCGATGGCCGGGCGCGGCACGCGCGCCCCGGTCTGCACGCCGAACCAGGCGGTGGCCTCGAAGGCCGGCACCGTGTCGGCCAGCACCGGCAGATCGGGCAGCACCTCGCTGCGGATGGCGCTGGTGACGGCGAGGCCCCGCACCCGCCCCTCGCGCACGAAGGGCAGGGCGGAGGGGATGTTGTCCATCCCGCAATCCACCCGCTCGGCCACCAGCTCCGTCAGCATGGGGCCGGAGCCGCGGAAGGGCACATGCACGAAGCGGATGCCGGTGACCTGGCCCAGCAGCTCCATGCACACATGCGGCGAGGTGCCGATGCCGGCCGTGCCGTAGGTGATCTCGCCCTGGCGACGGCGCGCGAGGTCGAGGAACTCCGCCACGCCGCGCACCGGCAGGCGGTTCGCCGTCATCAGGATGTTCGGCACGCGGATGACGAGGCCCACCGCCGCCATCTCCTCCGGCCGCCAGGGCATGCGCGCGCCATAGACGGCGTAGTTCATCGCCCCCGTGCCGATGGAGGAGAAGAATAGCGTGTGCCCGTCGGGCTCGGCGCGCACCACGCTCTCGCCCGCGATGTTGCCGCCCGCGCCGGGGCGGTTCTCCACCACCACGGGCTGGCCGAGGCGCGGGGCGAGTCGCTCGGCCACCATGCGGCCCACCAGGTCGGTGGTGCCGCCGGGCGGGAAGGGGATGACGAGGCGGATGGGGCGCGTGGGCGCCCATCCCTGCGCGCGCGCCGCGGCCGGCAGCAGCAGAAGCCCGGGCGCGGCGAGCAGCGGGCGGCGGCGGATCACGAATCCACCGTCGCGCCCGAGCGGCGGACCACCTCGCTCCATTTCGCCACCTCGGCGCGGATGAAGGCGTCGAAGGCCTCGGGCGTGGAGCCGCCGCCGGGCGCGAGATCGGCGCGCATGCCGCCCAGATCGGCCATGCGGCCCCAGATCGCGGGATCGGCCAGGATGGCCTCGATCTCGCGGTTCAGCCGCGCGATCACCGGGCGGGGCGTGCGCGCCGGCGCCACCACACCGAACCAAGCGGTGGCCTCCACTGTTGGGAAGCCGGCCTCGGCCGTGGTGGGCACATCCGGAAGCTGCGGCGAGCGCGTGGCGGTGGTGACGGCGAGCGGCCGCAGCCGCCCCTCGCGCAGATGGCCGATCACGGAGGGCAGATTGTCCACCCCCACCTCGATGCGCCCGGCGATGATCTCCTGCAGCATGGGGCCCGCGCCGCGGAAGGGCACATGCGTCAGGTCGATGCCCGCGGCGAGCTTCAGCAGCTCGCCCGTCATGTGCAGCGAGGTGCCCACGCCAGAGCTGCCGATGTTCATCCGCCCCGGATTGGCGCGCACCAGCGCCACCAGCTCGGCCAGCGTGGTGGCGCGCACGTTGGGATTGACGAAGATGGCGTTGGGCACGCGCACCACCAGCGAGACGGCGGCGAAATCCTCCGGCCGGTAGGGGATGCGCGGGCCGTAGAGCTGGTAGTTGATGGCCCCGGCGCTGACGGTCTGCATCAGCAGCAGATGGCCGTCGGCCTCGCCCTTGGCCACCACGTCCGCGCCCACATTGCCGCCCGCGCCGGGGCGGTTCTCGATGGTGACGGGCTGGCCCAGGCGCTGCGAGAGCGGCTCGGCGATGATGCGCGCGGCGATGTCCGTGGTGCCGGCCGGCGGGAAGCCGACGACGAGGCGGATGGGCCGGCTGGGCGACCATTGCGCCTGGGCCAGCGCGGGGCTCGCCAAGGAAGCGGCGATGCCGCCCAGCAGCAGGGCGCGGCGGGGGGTTCGGGGCGTCATGGACATCTCCCTTAAGTTTTGTTGAGGCGCAGAGTGCGGCTTTGCCGCGCCCCGTTCAAGACGCCGTTTGCGCCGCCCGCGCCGCGCGCTATCCCTCGCGCGCCAACCCCGAGCGCCAAGGCCCCCGCCCATGGAGTTCTTCCGAGTCTACGGCCGCGTCCTCGCCCTCTTGAAGCCGGACGCGAAGGTGGCCTTCGCGCTGGCCGCGGCGGCCGTGGCGCTCTCCGGCCTGCAGTTCCTGGAACCCGTGCTGTTCGGCCGGGTGGTGGACCTGCTGGCGCGCTCCTCCGGCATGGAGCCGCAGAGCGTCTGGGGCCAAGCCTTCGTGCTGCTGGGGCTGTGGGGCGCGGTGGGGCTGACGGGCATCGGCGCGAATGTCGCGGTCGCGCTGCTGGCCGACCGCATGGCCCACCGCAACCGGCTGGCCATGATGTCGCGCTATTTCCAGCACGTTCTGGCGCTGCCGCTCGCCTTCCACGGCGACGTGCAGTCGGGCCGGCTGATGAAGGTGATGCTGGTGGGGTGCGACAACCTCTTCGGCGTCTGGCTCTCCTTCTTCCGCGAGCATCTGGCCACGCTGGTGGCCGCGCTGGTGCTGCTGCCGCTGACCATGTTCCTGAACTGGCGGCTGGGGCTGCTGCTGATCGGCCTCGTCGTCGTGTTCACGGTGCTGACCACCGTCGTCATCCGCAAGACGCAGACGGCGCAGATGAAGGTGGAGCAGTTCCACTCCCAGCTCGCCGGCACGGCGCAGGACGCGCTCTCGAACGTGGTGGTGGTGCAGTCCTTCACCCGCCTCAACAGCGAGGCGAAGATGTTCGGCACCATCATGCGCCAGGTGCTGGACCACCAGTTCCCGGTGCTGAACTGGTGGGCGGTGGTGAACGTGCTGACGCGCGCGGCCAGCACCGTCACCGTCATCCTGATCTTCCTGCTCGGCACGGTGCTGCACCTGCGCGGCATGGCGAGCGTGGGCGAGATCGTCAGCTTCATGGGCTTCGCCACGCTGCTGATCGGCCGGCTGGAGAACGCGGTGGCCTTCGTCTCCTACATGCTGTTCCAGATGCCCGCGGTGCGCGAGTTCTTCGAGGTGCTGGACACGGTGAGCAGCGTGCCCGAACGCCCCGACGCGAAGGACATCGGCCGCGCCCAGGGCCATGTGCGCTTCGAGGAGGTGGGATTCTCCTACCCCAAGTCGGGGCGCATCCTGCACGGCATCTCCTTCTCGGCCGAGCCGGGGCGCACCATCGCGCTGGTGGGCGCGACGGGCGCGGGCAAGACCACCTCCATGCAGCTCCTCCAGCGCCTGTGGGACCCGACGGACGGGCGCATCACGCTGGACGGGCACGACCTGCGCGACATCACCCTGGACAGCCTGCGCCGCAACATCGGCGTGGTGTTCCAGGAGAGCATGCTGTTCAACCGGACCATCCGCGAGAACCTGCTGGTGGGCCGCCCGGACGCGACGCAGGAGGAGATCGAGCGCGCCTGCCGCATGGCCGAGGCGCACGATTTCATCATCCGCCAGCCGCAGGGCTACGACACGCTGGTGGGCGAGCGCGGCGCGAGCCTCTCCGGCGGGCAGCGGCAGCGGCTGGCCATCGCGCGCGCCCTGCTGAAGGACCCGCCCGTGCTGATCCTCGACGAGGCGACCAGCGCGCTCGACGCCGCCACCGAGGCGCGGGTCCAGAAGGCGCTGCGCGCGCTGATGGCGGGGCGCACCACCTTCATCATCGCGCACCGCCTTTCCACAGTGCGCGACGCGGACGAAATCCTGGTGTTCGATCAGGGCCGCATCGTCGAGCGCGGCGATTTCCAGACTCTGGTCAACGCGGGAGGACGCTTCGCGGAGCTGGTGCGCACGCAGCTCACCGGCGTGGCGTGAGCGCGCGGCGGGGCCGGGCCGATCAATAGGCCCGCGTGGCCGCCATCTCCGCCCCCGCGCCGGCGCGCGCCTCCGCCACCGCCGCGCGCAGGTCCGCGACATACTCCTCCGCCACCTCGGCGTGCAGCGGGTTGAGGTGGAGGTGGATGCCGTCCGGCTCCACCTGGCGCGAGACGAGCCAGCCCCGCGCATCCAGCGCCGCCGCGACGCGGGCGATGGAGAGCGCGGGGTCCGTGCTGCGATAGACCAGGATGGCGTGCGCGCCGGG
>JBKBSR010000391.1:0-2543 GCA_046291055.1 Roseococcus sp. | reverse complement strand
CCCAAGGTGGCGGTGGACATCCTCGACCCCACTCCCGGGGCGTCCGCCCCCACGCGCGCCCAGTCGGCCGCGCCCGCACCTGCGCCTGCATCCAGGCCCGCCGCGGCGCCGGCCGTGGCCGCCACGCCGGCCGTCGCGCCGCCTGCCGCCGCCACGCCGCCTGCCGTTCCGCCTTCCGTGCGTCCGGCCGAGGCGAGCAACGCGCCCGCTGCAGCGCGGCCCCAGGCGGCCGACGCGCCCGCGGCGCCCCGCTCCGCCATGCCCGCCGCCGCCGCGCCCACGCCCGCGCCCGCCGCGCCCACGCCCGCGCCCGCCGCGCCCGCGGCGGCCATCCCGGAGCCGCCGCCCCTCGCGGCCCCGGCGGCGTCGCGGCCCGAGACGGCGCGCCCGCAGCCCGCCGAGAGTCAGCCGCCTCGCCCTGTTGCCGCCCCCGCCCTGGCCGCTTCGCCCGCGTTCGTGGCGCCGACTCCCGCGCCGGAGGTCCCGCCCGCCGCCGCCCGCCCCGCCAGCGCGCCCGAGCCCGCCGCGGCCCGTCCCGCCTCGCCGGCCTCCGTGGCGCCGCCGCCGGCCACCGTCACCCTGCCCAGCCTGGCCGGCCCCGCGCCCATCCGCGCGCGCCTGGTGCCGCGCCCCGGCCTCGCCTCCGCGCTGCGCCTGCCCGGCACGGCGGAGGTGGGCGCGGCCGCCTTCCGCCGCGGCGAGCGCGTGCTGCTCGTGCTCGACACCGAGCGCCCGCTGGAGCTCGGCACCCTGCCGGCCGACCGCGCCTACCAGGGCGCCGAGGTTCAGCGCCTGCCCGGCGCCGTGGTTCTCTCCTGGCCGCTGCCCGCCGACCAGCGCCTGACGCTCACGCGCGAGAACGGCGACTGGCTGGTCACGCCCGGCCCGCGCGTCAGCGGCGTGATCGAGGCGAACGGCATCCGCCCGCGCGCCGAATCCGGCCTGCTCGTGCTGCCCGCCCCGCGCGCCGCGCGCGTGGTCGCGCTGACCGACGCGCAGACCGGCCTGCCGCTCCTCGTCGGCACGCTGCTGCAGGAGGGCGCGCGCCAGGCGGTGACGCGCAGCCACGCGGAGTTCGATCTGATCGAGACCTTCCTCGGCGCGGCGGTGCTCGCGCGCTCCGACGGCATCGGGCTGCGCGCGGGGGCGGAGCGTTTCGTGCTGGCCGGCGCGGGCAACCCCGTGCAGGCCGTGACCGCCGCGATGGAGGGTGCGGCGAGCCTCACGCGCAGCTTCGACTTCCCGGCCGAGCCCGCGCCCGCGCTGCTCGAGCGGCTGCGCGCCCAGCAGGCGGCCATCGCTGCCGCGCCGCCGCTGCGCCGCGCCGGGCTGCGCCTGCAGGCGGCCGAGACGCTGCTCGCCCTCGGCCTGCCACAGGAGGCGCAGGCCATGCTGCGCGTCGCGGGCCAGGAGAATGCCGAGGCGCTGCAGGATCCGCGCCTGCATTTCCTCTCGGGCGCGGCCGCGCTGCTGGCCGGCCGCACGGGCGAGGCCTCGGGCCTCGACGCGCCCATGCCGCCCTCGGACGAGGTGATGCTCTGGCGCGCGGCGCGCGAGGCGGTGGAGGGCGAGATGCGCCCCGCCGCCGCCGGCTTCGCCGCCGCCGCGCCGCTGCTGCTCGCCTATCCCGAGGGGCTGCGCCGGCGGCTGCTGCCGCTGGCGGCCGAGGCGATGGCCGCGGGCGGCGAGCCCGAGGCGGCGCGCCGCCTGCTCGCCCGGGCCGGGGCGGATCCCGCGCTGCTGCTCGCCCAGGCGCTGCTCGCCGAGGCCGAGGGCCAGGAGGAGCGCGCGCTCGAGCTCTTCGAGGCCGCGGCGAACACGCGCGACCGGCTGATGCGCGCGCGCGCGCTGCGCCTCGGCGTGGAGCGCCGCCTCGCCATGGGCCGCCTCGACGCCGAGGGCGCGGCGCAGGCGCTGGAACGCGCGCTGGGCGCCTGGCGCGGCGACGCGCAGGAGCTGCGCACGCGCGAGCGTATCGCCGCGCTGCGCCGAGAGGCGGGCCAGCCCCGCGCCGCGCTGGAGATGCTGCGCGAGACCGCCCAGCTCTTCCCCGAGCAGGCCGCCGCCCTGCGTCCGCGTCTGCAGGAGGCCTTCCTGCATGCGCTGGAGACGGAGGCGCCGCTGCAGGCGCTCGCGCTGCACGAGGCGCATCCGGAGCTGCTGCCCGCAGGCGAGACGGGCCGCGCGGCGCTGGAGCGCCTGGCCCAGCGCCTGCTCGCCCTCGACCTCGCGGACCGCGCCGCCGCCATGCTCGCCCGCGCCATGGAGCCGCTGCCGGCGGGCGAGGCGCGCGCGGCCCTGGGCGCCGATCTCGCCGCCCTGCACATGGCCGAGCGCAACGCCGAGGCGGCGCTGGCCGCGCTGGCGGCGAGCGGGGCGCGCGGGCTGTCCACACCGCTCATCGAGCGCCGCGCCATCCTCGCCGCCCGCGCCCAGGCGCAGCGCGGCCAGCACGCGAGCGCGGCCGAGGCGCTCGCCGCCCTCGGCCCGGCGGGCGACCGCGCGCTGGCCGAGATCCTGATGGACGCGCGCGACCATGCCGG
>JBKBSR010000390.1:0-2546 GCA_046291055.1 Roseococcus sp. | reverse complement strand
AGGCCCGGCGCGGGCTGCGCCGCCGCGCCCGCGATGGCGCCGGCCAGCGCGGGCAGCAGGGCCGCGAGCCAGCGGCCCGCGGCGCGGAGGGAAGGAAGGAACGGCGGGGCGCGCATCGCGCGCAGCTTGGCCGAGGCGCGGCGCGCGCGCGAGTCCCGCCCGCGTCAGAAGCTCACGCGGTCCCCGCCCTTGAGCTTCAGCATCTCCCGCGCCTCGGCGGGCGTGGCGATCTCGCGGCCGAGCTCCTCGAGGATGCGGCGGATCTTCGCCACCTGCTCGGCGTTGCTCGTCGCCTGGCGGCCGGGGCCGATCCAGAGCGAATCCTCGAGCCCCACGCGCACATTGCCGCCCAGGATTCCCGCCATGGTGCAGAAGGGCATCTGGTGCCGGCCGGCGGCGAGCACGGACCACACATAGGCGTCGCCGAACAGGCGGTCGGCCGTCTCGCGCATGAAGTGCAGGTTGCGCGGCTCCGCGCCGATCCCGCCCAGGATGCCGAAGATGGTCTGCACGAAGAGCGGCGGCTCCACCACCTTGCGGTCGAGCATGTGCGCGAGGTTGTAGAGGTGCCCCACGTCGTAGCACTCGAACTCGAAGCGCGTGCCGTGGCCCTTGCCCAGCCGCTCCACCACCTGCTCGATGTCCTGGAAGGTGTTGCGGAAGATGTAGTTGGTGGTGCCCTCGAGGTAGGGCTTCTCCCACTCGTGCTTCCACTGCTTCACGCGCGCGGCGCTGGGCGCGATGTTGAAGTTCATCGAGCCCATGTTGAGGCTGCACATCTCCGGGCTCGCGCGCAGCGGCGCGGCCAGGCGCTCGTCCAGCGTCATGCCGAGGCCCCCGCCGGTGGTGATGTTCAGCACCGCGTCGGTGGACTGCTTGATGACCGGCAGGAACTGCATGAACACGGCCGGGTCCGGCGTCGGGCGGCCGTCGTTGGGATCGCGCGCGTGCAGGTGGATGATGGCCGCCCCCGCCTCGGCCGCGGCGATGGACTGCTGGGCGATCTCGGCCGGCGTGATCGGCAGGTGCGGCGACATGGAGGGCGTGTGGATCGCCCCCGTCACGGCGCAGGTGATGATGACCTTGTTGCTGGCGGGCATGGCGCGTCCTCCCTCTCCTCTGCGGGGAGAGTGCCGCGCCGCGCCCGCTAGCGGAAGACCGGCACCGCGTCGTCGTCCATCTGCGGCGGCGGGGGCAGCTCGATGGTGACGGTCGCGGGGTCCACGCCGCTGCCGGGGGCGATGAAGTAGGTCACGCTCTCGGGCCAGAAGATGACGATGGCCACCAGCAGCAACTGCAGCCCGAGCCAGGGGATGGCGCCGAGGTAGATGTCCTTCGTCAGCACCGCGGGCGGCGCGATGGAGCGCAGGTAGAACAGCGCGAAGCCGAAGGGCGGGTGCATGAAGCTGGTCTGCAGGTTGATGCACAGCAGCACGCCGAACCAGACCAGGTTGATGTCGAGCTTCGCCGCCACCGGGGCCAGCAGCGGCACCACGATGAAGGCGATCTCGAAGAAGTCGAGGAAGAAGGCGAGCAGGAAGACGAAGACGTTGACGAAGACCAGGAAGCCCGTCTGCCCGCCCGGAAGCTGCGTCAGCAGCCCCTCCACCCAGTGCGAACCCTCCACGCCCTGGAAGACCAGGCTGAACACGGTGGCGCCGATCAGGATGTAGATCACCATGGCGGTGATGCGCGCGGTGTTGCCCATCGCCTCGCGCAGCAGGGGCCAGGTGAAGCGGCCGTTCATCGCCGCCAGCAGCACCGCGCCCGCCGCGCCCATCGCGCCCGCCTCGGTCGGCGTGGCGAGCCCGAGGAAGATGGTTCCGAGCACCAGGAACATCAGCGCCAGCGAGGGCACGATCCCGCGGATCACCCGCCAGTAGAGCTTCCAGTCGCGCGGCAGCAGCGCCTCGACCGGCAGCGGCGGCACGCGCTGCGGCGCGACGCTCGCCACCAGCAGGATGAAGGCGAGGAAGAGCAGCACCTGCAGGATGGAGGGGCCGATGGCCCCCGCATACATGTCGCCCACCGGCACGCCGAGCTGGTCGCCCAGCACGATCAGCACCAGCGCGGGCGGGATGAGCTGCGTGATGGTGCCGGAGGCCGCGATCACGCCCGTGGCGATGCGCATGTCGTAGCCGTACTTCATCATGATGGGCAGGCTGATCATGCCCATGGCGATGACCGAGGCGGCCACCGTGCCCGTCACCGCCCCCAGCACCGCGCCCACGATGATCACGGCATAGGCGAGGCCGCCCGGAATCTTGCCGAAGAGCTGGCCCGTCCCCTCCAGCAGATCCTCGGCCAGGCCGCAGCGCTCCAGGATCGCGCCCATCAGCGTGAAGAAGGGGATGGCGAGCAGGAGGTCGTTGGAGAGGATGCCGAAGATGCGCAGCGGCAGGTTGTAGAGGTAGGCCGGCGTGAAGAAGCCCATCTCGATGAACAGGAAGCCGAAGAACAGCCCCACGGCGCAGAGCGAGAAGGCCACCGGAAAGCCCAGCAGCAGGAACAGCACGACGCCGCCGAACATCAGGGGCGGCATGATC
>JBKBSR010000389.1:0-2547 GCA_046291055.1 Roseococcus sp. | reverse complement strand
GTTTGGGGATGTTCTGCGTGTTTTTGGGGTCGTCCGTGCGTGTTTGGGGCACGCACGCCTTGTTTCTTTTGGGCGTCTCTCTGGTGGTTGCGGCTGCGGCGCCGGGCGTGGCATGGCGGCGGCGGACGAGCCCGGCGCCGTTCGTCGCCCTGGAGGTCGTGCGCGAGGCCGGCGATCCGCTCGCGCATCTCAGCGCCAATACCCGCCAGCAGGTGCGCCGGTCGCTCCGGCGCTTCGCCGAGGCCGGCCCTGTCGAACTGGCCGCGGCCGGCAGCGCGGCCGAGGCGGCGGCCTGGCTCGAGGCGCTGATCGGGCTGCATCAGCGAAGCTGGCAGGCGCGCGGCCGGCCGGGCGCCTTCGCCGACCCCTTCATGCGCCGGTTCCACGCGGCGCTCGTGGCGCGCGCGATGGCGCAGGGCGAGCTCGACCTGCTGCGCCTGACCGCGGGCGATCGCGTGCTCGGCTATCTCTACAACCTGCGCCGCGACGGCCATGTCTGCGCCTATCAGAGCGGTTTCGCGGCCGAGGCGGCGGACGCGCAGCGCAAGCCGGGGCTGGTGGCGCATCTGCTGGCGATCGGCCAGGCGGCGGCGCGCGGCGACGCGGTCTATGACTTCCTCGCCGGCGAGGCGCGCTACAAGTCGAGCCTCGCCACCGGCAGCCGTGACCTCGTCTGGACCGAGCAGGTGCCCACCTGGTCGTGGCGCGGCCTCGTTGCGCGGCTCGCGCGCGCGCTTAAGGGGGGCTGAGCGCGTCCTCGATCAGGCCGCAGATGATGTGGCCGAGCGCCTCGTGGCCCTCCTGGATGCGCGGCGTCGCCCGGCTCGGCACGCAGAGCAGGAGGTCGCAGAGCGGCGCCATCGCTCCCCCCTCGGCCCCGGTGAAGCCGACGGTGGCGAGCCCGCCGGCGCGCGCGGCCTCGAGGGCGGCGAGGATGTTGGCCGACCGGCCGGAGGTGGAGAGCGCGAACAGCACGTCTCCCGGCCGACCCAGGGCCTCGATCTGGCGGGCGAACACGCGCGCATAGCCGTAATCGTTGCCGAGTGCGGTCAGGATCGCCCCGTCGGCGGTGAGCGCGATCGCGGCGAGACCGGGCCGGTCGCGCAGGAACCGTCCGACCAGCTCGCCCGCCCAGTGCTGGGCGTCGGCGGCGCTGCCGCCATTGCCGCAGAGCAGCAGCCTGCCGCCCTGGCGCAGGCTGCTTGCCACCAACCCGGCCGCCTCGGCGGCGGCGGCGCAGAGGGCGGGATCGGCGGCCATCGCGTCGACGACGCGTGCCGTCTCGCGCAGGGAGGCGGCCACCCGGGTCTGATCGGTCATCGTATCGTCCTGCCGCACCCGCCGTCTGTCGCGCGGGGGCGGGGCGGCGTCAATGGCGGCGGCGTGCCCGCCGCGTCGCCGCGAGGCCGAGCAGCCCGAGCCCCAGCAGCGCCAGACTCGCCGGTTCCGGCACTGTCGCGGGCGTCACCGGCAATGCCGGCGCGTCGGCCTGCGGCGGCGGCTCCGGCAGGTCGAGAGAGGTGAGGGGGGGTGGCGGGCCGGGGTCGGGCAGTGGCGCCGGAGGGTTGATGTCGGCCAGCTCGACCGGCGGGGCAGGGGGCGGTCCGCCGCCTCCCGTGCCACCGGGCGCGTCGCTGCCGAAGCGGCTGCCGCCCGGGGCGAAACTGCCGCCAGGGGAGAAACCGCCGTCCGGTGCGAAACCGCCGCCAGGGCCGCCATGCGAAGCGTGGCGGGGGAGGGCGACGGGCCGCAGCGGCGGCCAGTCCCAGGGCTTCGCGGTCTCGCCATGGTCGGCGAAGGGCGGTGCGGACGGCAGTATCGCCTCGCTGAAGGTGGGCGCGCCCTCCGTGGTCGGCTCCGGCGTCGCGGGCGAGGGGGTGGGCGGGTCCGCGGCCTCGATCGGACGCGGCCGGCTCGGCACCCGGACATAAGGCAGGGTCAGGCTGGCGGGCGCCATGGGAAGCGCGGCGATGTCACGGACCATCAGCCAGGGCGCGGGCGGCGGACCGCCGGTGGCCGGGGTCTGGGACAGCAGCATGCTTGCCAGCAGGACCGCGGCGGGCGGCAGGGCGGCCAGAGCTCGGCGGCGGGAATGACGGTCACGCATGGTCAACGAATCTCTTGTCCGGCGTGTGCGGTCGATCCTCCCCACACGTTCCGGGCGTAGCCATGCCAGCTTCATGCCAACGAAGGAAATCTTTTCAAGACATAGCACTATCAATGCGACATGGTATCGTCTGCGCTGCGTGTAAAGAAAACCGACATGCAGCCGATGGATGCAGCGGCAACGAAAAAGGGCCGGGGAGCGATCCCCGGCCCTTGTGCGGATCGCCCCTGGGCGACCCGTGGCTGTGATCCGCCGCTCAGGCGGGCTTGCGGCGCCGAGCCGCGAAGCCGAGGCCGAGCAGGCCCGCGCCGAGCAGCGCCATGGAGGCGGGCTCGGGCACCGGCACGCCGGGCAGGAACTCGAACGCGTTCTGCGTGGCGGTGACCAGGATCATGTCGAAGAACGGCAGGTCGGTGATGGTCACGGCGATGTTGCTGGTG
>JBKBSR010000388.1:0-2553 GCA_046291055.1 Roseococcus sp. | reverse complement strand
CGCGCCAGGTGGCCGCGGGGCTCGCCCTTGCGCTGCTGGCCGGCGCGGGGCCCGCGCTCGCCCAGCCCTTCGCGGCGGGCCCGGCCGCGCCGCGCGGGTCCCCGGCCGCCGATCCCCTGCCGCCCGGCGCGCGGGTCGAGACGCGCACGCTGCGCGAGCTCGGCCTCTCCGGGCCCATGCAGCTTCGCGGCATCAACGACCTGCAGGGCGTGCTCTTCGGCCTGCGCGCCGACGAGGTGGTGACCGAGGCGCGTCTCACTGTCAGCGGCGCGGCCTCGCCCGCGCTCATTCCCTCGCTGAGCCAGATCGCGGTGACGCTGAACGAGCAGCCGGTGGGCGTGATCGCGCTCGACCCCGCGCGCGGCAGCTTCGGGCCGCTGGAGTTCCCGCTCGATCCGCTGTTCTTCGCCGAGGTGAACCGGCTGAACTTCCGCTTCGCCGGCCGCTACACCACCGAGTGCAACGACCCGCTCTCGGGCCTGCTCTGGGCCACGGTGTCCGACCTCTCGACGCTGCGTCTGCGCATCGAGCGCATCCCGCCCGTGCGCGACCTCGCCCGCCTGCCCGAGCCGCTCTTCGACCGGCGCCGGCTGCGCGAGGCGCTGACCCTGCCCGTGGTGATCCCCGAGGGGGCGGGGCCGGCGGCGCTGCGCGCGGCGGCCGTCGCCGCCTCCTGGTTCGCGGTGCAGGCGGATTACCGGGGCGCGCATTTCCCCGTCTCGCGCGCGCTGCCCGAGCGCGGCGACGCGCTGGTGCTCGCCGCCGGGCCCGATGCGGTGCCCGGGCTCGCGCTGCCGCGCATGGACGGGCCTACGCTGGCGCTGATCGCCCACCCCGAGGACCCCTTCGGCACGCTGCTCGTCCTCGGCGGGCGGACGGAGGCGGAGCTCGCCGCCGCCGCCCTCGCCCTGGCGGCGGGGCGCGGCGCCCTGGCCGGGGAGCTGGCGCGGGTCGCGGCGCCCGTCATCGCGCCGCGGCAGCCCTATGACGCGCCGCGCTGGATCCGCACCGACGGGCCCGTGCCGCTCGGCAGCCTGGTGGACCGGGAGGCCCTGCAATCCTCCGGCTATGCGCCGGGCCCGGTGCGCGTGCCGCTGCGCACATCGCCCGACATCGTGACCTTCCGCGGCTGGGGCTTCCCGTTGGAGCTGCGTTTCCGCGCGCCGGAGGGGCCGATCATTGACGTCTCCGCCTCGCGCCTCGATGTCGCGGTCTCGGGGGCCTATCTGCGCTCCTTCCGCTTGGCCGACCCCGAGGGCTGGATTCCCACGCGCTGGCTGACCGACCGCCTTTGGGGCCTCTTCGGCGTGGACCCCGCGGTGCGGACGGGCCGGGCGGTCATCCCGCCCTGGACGCTGCTCGGCGAGAACGAGCTGCAGATGCGTTTCGACATGCGTCCGCTCAACCGTGGCGACTGCGCGGACGTTCCGGCCGATCCCCGCGCCTCCATCGACCCCGACAGCACGGTGGACCTCTCGCGCCTCGCCCGCTACGCGCGCATGCCGAGCCTCGGCTTCTTCGCCAGCGCCGGCTTCCCCTTCACGCGCATGGCCGATCTCTCGGGCACGGCCGCCGTGATGGCCGAGCGGGCGAGCCCGCTGGAGCAGGGCGCGCTGCTCGACGTGATCGGCCAGCTCGCCGCCGTCACCGGCGTGGCGGCCACGGGGCTGCAGGTGGTCACGCCCACCCAGCTCCAGAACGTCGCGGGGCGGGATCTGCTGGTGGTGGGGGCGCTCGGCCGCAACCCCGCGCTGGGCACGCTGCTGCGCGAGGCGGCGGTGCGCGCGGAGGGCGAGCGCCTCACCCTCGCCCTGCCGGACGCCTTCCAGGAGGCGCGGGCGGTGCTGCTCGATGCGCCCTCGCGCGCCGAGCGCACGCGCGCCACCGCGGCGCTGGGCGCGCTGGGCGAGGGCTTCGGCGCGCTGCTTGGCGCGCCGAGCCCGCTGCAATCGGGCCGCTCCGTCATCGCGCTCACCGGCGCGACGCCGGCCGCGCTGGCGCAGATGGCGGCGGCCCTGCGCGACCCGGCGCTGCAGCCGCTGATCCAGGGCGATACGGCCCTGCTGGCGCAGGGGCGGGTGCAGTCCTTCCGCACCCAGGCGCCCTATGGCGTGGGCGACCCGCCCTGGTGGCTCTGGCCGCAGCTCTGGGCGGGGCCGCACTGGGAGCGCGCGCTGCTGTTCCTGCTGGCCGCCGGCGCGCTGCTCGCGCTGCCGATCTACTGGATCCTGCGGCGGCGCGCGGTTTCGAGGTTGCGAAGCAGGACTCACTCGTGAGATTCTGCCCGCGGTGACGGGTCGCCGCCCCGGTTTCGGGGCGGCGGGCTGGCGCCGAGTGCAGTCACGCCGCCTCGCGCGGCGAAGCCGGCGGTGCGATGCCAGCACGGGGCTCGGGGGGGCCTCGGTGTCGCGGCGCCGGTCGGGGGAAGACGATGCGAAAGGTGCCCGCGGCCCTGCTGCCGCCCCTGCTGCTCGGCGGGGGCATGGCGGCGGCGCCCTCGACCCTTCACGCGCAGGCGCCGGCGGCCGAGGCCCCGGCGCCCGCGCCCGCCTC
>JBKBSR010000387.1:0-2555 GCA_046291055.1 Roseococcus sp. | reverse complement strand
GAGGCCATCGTGCGCGCGGTGAAGCACAGCGTGCCCAAGCCCACGGCGCTGATCGTGAACTTCCCCTCCAACCCCACCGCGCTGCTCGCCAGCCGCGCGTTCTACAAGGAGCTGGTGGCGCTGGCGCGGCGGCACGAGCTGTTCATCCTCTCCGACCTCGCCTACGCCGAGCTCTATTTCGACGAGAACAACCCGCCGCCTTCGGTGCTGGAAATCCCCGGCGCGAAGGAATGCACGGTGGAGTTCACCTCGCTCTCCAAGACCTACAACATGCCCGGCTGGCGGATGGGCTTCGCCGCCGGCAACCCGCGCCTGATCGCGGCGCTGGCGCGGGTGAAGTCCTACCTCGACTACGGCGCCTTCACCCCCATCCAGGTGGCGGCGGCGGCCGCGCTGAACGGGCCGCAGGACTGCGTGGCCGAGATGCGCGCCCTCTACCGCGAGCGGCGCGACGTGCTGGTGAAGGGGCTGCTGCAGGCCGGTTGGCCGGTCGAGCCCTGCCAGGGCTCCATGTTCCTCTGGGCGCCCATCCCGGAGCGGTTCCGCCAGCTCGGCTCCGTCGAGTTCTCCAAGCTGCTGCTCGCCAAGGCCAAGGTGGCGGTGGCGCCGGGCGTGGGCTTCGGCGAGCACGGGGACGGGCATGTGCGCATCGCGCTCGTCGAGAATACGCATCGCATCCGCCAGGGGCTGCGCGGCATCCGCGCCTTCCTGCAGGGCGACAACGCCGCCCCGGCCGAGGAGAGCCTGGCGGGATGACGACGGCGATGCGGGTGGGCGTGGCCGGCCTCGGCACGGTGGGCGCCGGGGTGCTGAGGCTGCTGCGCGACAATGCCGCGATCATCGCCGCGCGCGCGGGCCGGCCCATCGAGGTGGCGGCCGTCTCCGCGCGGGACCGCGCGAAGGACCGCGGCGTAGACCTCGAGGGGCTGCGCTGGCACGACGACCCCGTGGCGCTGGCCACGGACCCCGCGGTGGAGGTTGTGGTCGAGCTGATGGGCGGCGCCGAGGGCCCGGCGCGCGCGCTGGTCGAGGCGGCGCTCTCCGCGCGCAAGCCCGTGGTCACCGCCAACAAGGCGCTGCTCGCCACCCATGGCGTGGCGCTCGCGCGCCTCGTCGAGGCCACCGATGGCACGCTGGCCTACGAGGCCGCCGTGGCCGGGGGCATCCCCGCCATCAAGGCGCTGCGCGAGGGGCTGGCGGCCAACCGGATCAGCCGCGTCGCCGGCATCCTGAACGGCACCTGCAACTACATCCTGACCGAGATGCGGCAGAAGAAACTGCCCTTCGCGGAGGTGCTGCGCAGGGCGCAGGAACTCGGCTACGCCGAGGCCGATCCCTCCTTCGACATCGAGGGGGTGGACGCGGCGCACAAGCTCGCCATCCTCGCCGCGCTCGCCTTCGGCCGGCCGGTGGACCTCGCCTCGCTGCACATCGAGGGCATCGCGCAGGTCTCCGCCCTCGACATCGCGCTCGCCGAGGAGCTCGGCTACCGCATCAGGCTGCTCGGCATCGCCACCCGCACGGAGCAGGGGGTGAGCGCGCGCGTGCATCCCTGCATGGTGCCGGCGGCGAGCCCCCTCGCGGCGGTGGAGGGCGTGTTCAACGCCGTGCTGGCCGAGGGCGATGCGGTGGGGCGCGTCGTGCTGCAGGGCCGCGGCGCGGGCGCGGGCCCCACGGCCAGCGCCGTGGCGGCGGACCTGATCGACATCGCCCGCGGCCGGCGCGCCCCGCTCTGGGGCGCGGACAGCGCGACGCTGGACGCCTCGCCCGCCCTGCCCATGTCGCGCCATCACGGCGCGCACTATCTGCGGCTCATGGTGCTCGATCAGCCGGGAGTGATCGCGGACGTCACCGGCATCCTGCGCGACGAGCGCATCAGCCTCGATTCCATGCTCCAGCGCGGCCGCGCGCCGGGCGAGGCGGTGCCCGTGGTGCTGGTCACCCACGAGTGCGAGGAGGCGGCGATGGACGCGGCGTTGGCGCGCATCGCCGCCCTGCCCGCGGTGCTCGAACCCCCCGCCCGCATCCGCATCGAGGAGATGTGAGCCCATGCTGCGCCGCGCCCTGCTCCCCGCCCTGCTGCTGCTGCCCGCCGCCGCCCGCGCGCAGTCGCCCAACGAGACGCGGCTCAGGCTCGGCGCGAGCGGGGAGGTGCGCGTGGCGCCCGACGAGCTGCTGGCCGTGCTGCGTGTGGAGGCGCGCGGCTTCGAGCCCGGCGCGGTGCAGGGAGAGGTGAACCGCCGCATGGCCGCCGCGCTCGCCGCCGCGCGGGCGGTGGAGGGCGTCACCGCCACCACCGGGCGCTACTACGCCCATCAGGAGCCGCGCGGGCAGGAGTTCCTGGCGCAGCAGTCGCTCAGCCTCGTCGCGGCGCGCGGCGAGCCGGCCCTGGCGCTGATCGCGCGGCTGCAGGAGGAGGGGCTGCTGCTGGGCGAGCTGCGCTGGCGCCTCTCGGAGGGGGCGGAGGGGCGGGGGGAGGGGAGGGGAGGGTGGGAGGGGGAGAGGATCACGGCCACCGTGCGAAGGAAAGGGCGAGGCAAAGGGCGCGCGCCTAG
>JBKBSR010000386.1:0-2556 GCA_046291055.1 Roseococcus sp. | reverse complement strand
GGGCGCCATGCCCGGCCGGCATGCGCCAGGGCGGCCTGGTTGACGCGCCGCCGCCCGCGGCCTTGAACGGGGACGAAACGAGGACGCGCCCATGTTCACCACCCGCCCCGAGATCGCCGCCACCTTCGGCGCCGTCGCCTCCACCCACTGGATCGCCTCCCAGGTGGGCATGAGCGTGCTGGAGCGGGGCGGCAACGCCTTCGACGCCGCCGCCGCCGCCGGCTTCACCCTGCAGATCGTCGAGCCCCACCTGAACGGCCCGGGCGGCGACTGCCCGATCCTGCTGCACAGCGCCGCGACGAACACGCAGCAGGTGATCTGCGGCCAGGGGCCGGCGCCCGCGGGGCTCACGGTCGCGCATGTGAAGGGCCTCGGCCTCGACATGGTGCCGGGCACGGGCTTCCTCGCCGCCCCCATCCCCGGCGCCTTCGACGCCTGGGCGCGCATGCTGCTGGAGCACGGCACCTGGCGGCTGCGCGACGTGCTGGACTACGCCATCGGCTACGCCGCGCGCGGCGCGCACATGGTGCCGCGCGTGGTGCAGACGCTGGCCACCGTCCGCCCGCTGTTCGAGCAGGAATGGACGAGTTCCGCCGCGCTGTGGCTGCGGGATGGCGGGCCGCAGCCCGGCCGGCTCTGGCGCAACCCGGTGCTGGCCGAGACCTATGCGCGCGTGATCCGCGAGGCCGAGGCCCCCGGCCGCTCGCGCGAGCAGGAGATCGAGGCCGCCCGCGCCGCCTGGTATGGCGGCTTCGTCGCCGAGGCCATCGAGCGCTTCGGCCGCACCCCGCAGATGGACACCTCCGGCCGCCGCCACGCCGCCGTGCTCACCGCCCATGACATGGCCGGCTGGCGCGCCCGCGTGGAGGCGCCCGTGGCGCGCGACTTCATGGGCTGCACGGTCCTCAAATGCGGCGCCTGGAGCCAGGGGCCGACGCTGCTGATGACGCTCGGCCTCATCGAGGGCTTCGACCTCGCCGCCATGGACCCGCTGGGCGCGGAGTTCGTGCATGTCGTCACCGAGGCGATGAAGCTCAGCTACGCCGACCGCGAGGCCTGGCTGGGCGACCCCGACTTCGCCGATGTGCCGCTTTCCACCCTCCTCTCCGACGCCTACCTCGCCGAACGCCGGGCGCTGATCGGGCGTGAGGCGAGCCTCGCCTTCCGCCCCGGCAGCCCCGAGGGCCGGCCCGTGCGCGGGGTGGACTACGCGGCCGCGGTGCGCCGCGCGCAGGAGATGGCCGGCGCCGCCGGCACGGGCGAGCCCACCGTCTCGCGCCTCGGCGCGGCGGGGGGCGACACCTGCCATGTGGACGTGATCGACCGCTGGGGGAACATGGTCAGCGCCACGCCCAGCGCGGGCTGGCTGCAATCCTCGCCCGCCATCCCCGAGCTCGGCTTCTGCCTGGGCACGCGCTGCCAGATGTTCTGGCTGGACGAGACGCTGCCCAACGGGCTGCAGCCGGGCAAGCGGCCGCGCACCACCCTCTCGCCCTCCCTCGTGCTGCGCGAGGGGCAGGCCTGGATGGCCTTCGGCACCCCGGGCGGCGAGCAGCAGGACCAGTGGCAGGCCATCATGCTCGCGCGGATGCTGGCGCACGGCTTCAACATCCAGCAGGCCATAGACCTGCCCGCCTTCCACTCCGAACACTGGGTGTCGAGCTTCTGGCCGCGCGGGGCGCAGCCAGGGAAGCTGGTGCTGGAGGGCCGCTACGCGCCGGCGGTGCTGGCCGATCTCGCGGCACGCGGCCACCGCGCGGAGATGGGCGGCGAGTGGAGCGAGGGCCGGCTGACGGGCGCGCGGCGCGAGCCGGACGGGCAGATCTTCGCCGGCGCCAACCCGCGGGGCATGCAGGGCTACGCGGTGGGGCGGTGAAGCGGGCTCAGCGCCGCCGCCGCCACTCCCGCCAGGCGATGGCCAGCACCGGCGAGGACTCCACCGCATAGCGCCGCCACAGCCGACTGGGCTCGCTCAGCAGCCGGTAGAGCCATTCGAGCCCCGCGCGCTGCATCCAGCCCGGCGCGCGCGCCACCTCCCCCGCCAGGAAGCGCAGGGCGGAGCCGACCGCGAGCCCGGTGCCCGTCATCCCCTCCGTGGCGGCCAGGCGCTCAAGGAAGCGCTCCGACTGCGGCGCGCCGGTGACGACGAAGACGAAGCGCGCCGCGGCCTCTCGCAGGAAGGCGATGGCCGCCTCCACCGCCTCGGGCTGCTCCATCCAGCCCATCGGGGGCGCATGCAGGCGCAGCGCCGAAAGCCCGAAGCGCGCGCGCAGCGCCTCGGCCAGCGCCGCATCCCCGCCCACCACCGCGATCGGGTCGTCGGGCGCGATGTGGCGCTCGAACAGCAGCCGCGTCACGTCGCTGCCGGTGGCCACCGGAAAGCCCTGGCCGGTGGCGAGCCGGGAGAGGCGCGCCAGGATGCGGCTGTCGTTCAGCCTCAGCCAGGCCGCTTCATAGGCCGCGCGCAGCGGATGCCCGGGCCGGTCGAGCAGGACGAGGTGCTGCGCATTGGCCGTGACCACATAGGCGAAGGGCGCGCCGGCCGGGCGCGCGGCG
>JBKBSR010000034.1:0-14212 GCA_046291055.1 Roseococcus sp. | reverse complement strand
CCCTCCAGCCCGGCGCGGTCCACGCTCACCTCGCTCACCGGGCTGCCGGCGGCCAGGCGCACCCGCAGCCCCTGGAAGCCGAGCCGCCCGGCGCGGCCCGCCTGCCAGCCATCCAGCACGAACTCGCGCAGCGAGACGCGCGGCTCGCCCTCCACCTCCAGCCCGGCGAGGCGGAGCCCGGAGAGGGCGATCTGGTCCGGCTCGCGCTCGCCGCCGTTCTGGCCGGGGCGCAGGGGCAGCAGGGCGAGCGCCTCCAGGTCGAACTCCGCGAGGCGCAAGCGCGCGTCGGGGAACTCCGCGCTGACGCCGCGCGCCTGGCCGCGGCGCAGCCCCTCGCTCGAGAGGCCCTCGAGCACCAGGCGCTCCATCAGCATGCGCTCCGCGCCGCGGCGCAGCTCCACCCCGGTGAGGGTGAGCACCTCCCCCTCCTGGCCCGCGGCGCGGTAGCCGAGCTCGATCCCCGTATCGAGCAGCCCGCGCAGGCGCTCCAGCGCCGGCGGCTCCTGCGCGAGGCGCGGCGGCAGGGGCGGCCAGTTCGGCGCGGCCTGGCGCGGCGGGGGAGCGGGCGCGGGGGGCTGGGCGGGCGCGGCCTGCGGCCCGCCCTTGGGCGGCGTGGCCGGCTGCGCGCCCGGCGGCGTGAGGTGCAGCTTGGTGCTGGGCTGGGCCAGCGCCACCCCGCCCATGAGCAGGGCCGCCAGCCCCAGACCCGCGCGCCACCTCATCGCACCCTCCGCCCTTCCTCGCGCCCGATCAAAGCCCGGAACACCCCGCCGCGCCAACCGGAATCACCCTTTGCGCGGCGCGCCCGCTGCCCCATCTCTGTGCATGATGACGCGCCTGCCGGCCAAGCCCGAGAACGCCGCCGTCGCTGCCTTCCTGCAGAAGCTGGCGGCCATGCCCGCCGTGCGCCCCGCGAGCGCCCGGCGCGGCCGGCTGATCTTCGCGGTGGACGCCACCGCCTCGCGCCAGCCCGCCTGGGACCGCGCCTGCCACCTTCAGTCCGAGATGTTCCTCGCCACGCGCGATCTCGGGGGGCTCGCGGTGCAGCTCGCCTACTGGCGCGGCTACATGGAGTTCGCCGCCACCCCCTTCCTGACCGACACGCAGGAGCTGGCGCGGCGCATGTCCGGCGTCACGGTGCTGGGGGGGCAGACCCAAATACTGCGCTGCCTCGAGCACGCCCTGGCCGAGACGCGGCGCGAGAAGGTGGACGCGCTGGTGCTGGTGGGCGACGCGCTGGAGGAGGCGGTGGACCCCATCTGCCACCTCGCCGGCCAACTCGCGCTGCACGGCACGCCGGTGTTCTGCTTCCAGGAGGGGAATGACCGCGCGGCGGAGCTCGGTTTCCGCCAGATCGCGAAGCTCTCCGGCGGGGCCTGGGCCCCCTTCGATGCCGACAGCCCGGAGGCGCTGCGCGCCCTGCTGCGCGCGGTGGCGGTGTTCGCCGTGGGCGGGCGGGCGGCGCTGGCGCGGCTGCCGGGGCGCGAGGCGGCGCGCATCGCCGGCCAGCTTCCCGCGCCGGGACGCTAGGCGATGCTCTGGCTCGGCATCGGCCTCGCCGCGCTGCTCGGCGTGCTGACGCTGCTCCACGTCTTCGCCAACTCCTCGCCCGCGGCGATCAAGCGCGCCGCCGTCTGGGGGCTGGGCAGCCTGGGCGCCGTGTTCCTGGGCGTGATGCTGCTCTCGGGGCGCGGGGCGAACGCGCTCTGGGCGCTGATCATGTTCGGCCCGGCGCTGATGCAGGCCTTCCGCGCCTGGCGCGCGAAGCAGGTGTTCAGCCGCCCCGCGCCGGAGGGCGAGGCGAGCGGGGTGGAGACGGCGACGCTCTCCATGCGGCTCGACCTCGGCTCCGGCGCCATGTCGGGGCAGGTGCGGCGCGGCCCCTTCGCCGGCCGCGACCTCGCCGGCATGAGCCGCGCCGAGCTGCTCGAGCTGCTGGCCGACTGCGCGGCGAACGACCCCGAAAGCGCGCCGCTGCTGGAGGCCTGGCTCGACCGCACGGACCCGATGTGGCGCGAGGAACCCCCGCCCGCGCGCCCCGCCGCCGGGCCAATGACGCGGGCCGAGGCGCTGGCCGTGCTCGGCCTGCAGGAGGGGGCGAGCGAGGCGGAGATCCGCGCCGCGCATCGCCGCCTGATGCAGGCGGCCCATCCCGACCGGGGGGGCAGCGACTGGCTGGCCGCGCGGGTGAACGAGGCGCGCGAGGTGCTGCTGGGCGCGCGGCGCGCGTGACCGTCTCGCGGCGAGGGGATGGAGCGGGCGATGGGAATCGAACCCACGACATTCAGCTTGGGAAGCTGACGTTCTACCTCTGAACTACGCCCGCATCGGCCGTGCACCATAGCCGCAACCCCGCCCCCCCGGCAAGCGAGCGGCCGCGCCTCATACCAGCGGCCGCTGTCTTTGACTCGTGGGAAGGCGGCGCGGCCGCTGGTATGGCTTTGTTTCGGCACGCCGCCGCCCGCCAACCCGGCGTGCGCGATACGGGCGGCATCACATGCCGCCCGTATCACGCCTGCGCCGGCACACCCTGGCGCAGCGGCGGGAAATCCTCGGGCGTGATCGTCTCGCGCTCCAGCAGCAGCCGCGTGCCGGCATCGAGATCGGCCCGGCGCTGGGCGAGCAGCGCCTTGGCGCGCTCATAGGCCGCGGCGATGAGCTCGCGCACCGCCACGTCCACCTCGCGCGCCGTGGCCTCGGAATAGTCGCGCGGGGTGAGGCCGGGCACGCCCTCGCCGAGGAAGCTCTGCCGCTCGGGCTCCAGCACCGCCTGGCCGAGGGCGGGGTGCATGCCGAAGCGCGTGACGATCTGCCGCGCGATGTCGGTGACGCGCGCGAGGTCGTCCGCCGCGCCGGTCGAGATTTCGCCGAGCACGAGATCCTCCGCCGCCCGGCCGGCCAGCAGGACCACCATGCGCGCCTCGAGATCGGCGCGGGTGATGAGGAAGCGGTCCTCGGTCGGCCGCGTCATGGTGTAGCCCAGCGCGCCGATGGCGCGCGGGATGATGGAGACCTTGTGCACAGGGTCCGCCCCGGGCAGCGAGGCGGCGGCCAGCGCATGGCCCATCTCGTGGATCGCCACCGCCTCGCGCTCGGCGGGGTTCAGCACGCGGCCCTTGCGCTCGAGCCCGGCGACGATGCGCTCCACCGCCGCCGTCACGTCCTGCATCGCCACCGCGGCCGCGCCGCGGCGGGTGGCCTGGATGGCGGCCTCGTTCACCAGGTTCGCCAGCTCCGCCCCGGTGAAGCCCGGGGTGAGGGCGGCGATCTGCTCCGCATCCAGCCCCTCGTGGCGCACCTTCTTCAGGTGCACGCGCAGGATGGCGGCGCGGCCGGCCTTGTCGGGGCGGTCCACCACCACCTGGCGGTCGAAGCGGCCGGCGCGCAGCAGGGCGGGATCCAGGATTTCGGGCCGGTTGGTGGCGGCCAGCAGCACGATGCCCTCGCGCGGGTCGAAGCCGTCGAGCTCGGTCAGGAGCTGGTTCAGCGTCTGCTCCTTCTCGTCATGGCCGCCGCCCAGCGCGCCCACGCCGCGGCGGCGGCCCAGCGCGTCCAGCTCGTCGATGAAGATGATGCAGGGGGCGGCCTTGCGCGCCTGCTCGAACAGGTCGCGCACGCGCGCCGCGCCCACGCCGACGAACATCTCCACGAACTCGGAGCCGGAGATGGAGAAGAAGGGCACCCCCGCCTCGCCCGCAATGGCGCGCGCCACCAGCGTCTTGCCCGTACCCGGCGGGCCGACGAGGAGAATCCCCTTGGGGATGCGCGCGCCCAGCCGGCCGTATTTCTCCGGCTCCTTCAGGAAGGCGACGATCTCGCGCAGCTCCGCCTTCGCCTCGTCGATGCCGGCCACGTCCTCGAAGGTGACGCCCGTGTCCTTCTCGACATAGACCTTGGCCTTGGACTTGCCCACCGACATCAGCCCGCCGAATCCCTGGCGCTCGGCGATGTGGCGGAAGAGGAACATCCACACCCCGAAGAACACCAGCGCCGGCAGCACCCAGGAGAGGACGGCGGAAAGGAAGGTGTTGCGGATGGTGCCGTCGAAGCGCGCGGAGGAGCGCTCCAGCCGCCGCGTCAGCTCCTCGGGCACGATGGTGGTGACGAACCGGCTGCGGCCCTCGATGGGCTCGCGGTAGCGGCCGGAGATGGCCTCGGGCTGCACCTGCACCTCGGCGATGCGGTCCTGCTCCAGCAGCTCGAGGAAGCGCGAGTAGGGGATGCGCTCGGTCACCGCCGCGCCCTGCCACCAGCTCTGCAGCAGCAGGATCAGGAAGGCGGCGGCGATCCAGTACCAGAGGTGGAACTGCTGCTGCCTGTTCATCGCTGCCTTGCCTCCCGCCCCGCCTCGCGCGACAGCGCCTGGGCCTCGGCCGCCTCGGCCTCGCGCCGATCCTGGTCGCGGACCAGCCAGTACACGACGCCCAGCGCGAGCATGGCGGCGGCCAGGGCGAAGAGCTTGCCGGCCTCGGTCTGGCCGAGGTCGAGGATGATGAACTTCCGCACCACCGCGAGCATGGCGATCATCACCACCACCCGCACCTGCACGATGCCGAAGCGCCGCTCCACCGCCACCAGCAGAGAGCGCTTGAACTCGAGGGCGATCACCACGGTGAAGATCGCCCCGAACACGGCCTGGAACACGGCCGGTTCGGTGGGGTCGAACACGTCCACCCACAGCAGCGAGGAGACGATGAGCTTCACCAGGTTCCACAGCGCCGCCAGCACCACGGCGGCGATGAGGCCGGTGAGCATGAGCACCACCACCTGCTCGAACTTCTCGTAGAAGCCCAGGCTGCGCCACAGCCGCAGGCCCCGCAGGGGAGGGTTCGGGTCGCTCATCGGCCGGCGTCCAGCGTCACCGCGATCTCCAGCCGCGCGCCGTCGCGCAGCAGAAGAAGCCGCGCCGTCTCGCCCGGCGCGCGCTCGTCCAGCGCGGCCAGCAGATCGGCCACGCGCCGCACGGGGCGCCCGTTCAGGGCGAGGATCACGTCGCCGACCTGCACGCCGCCCTCGCGCGTCAGCCGCGCCGGGCGCAGCCCGGCGCGCTCGGCGGCCGAGCCGGGCTCCACCTCCAGCACGAAGACCCCCTGGATGCCGAGCCGTGCCGAGAGCGCGGCGTTGAGCTGCTCCTCCGTCCGGATGCCGAGCGAGGGACGGATGTAGCGCCCCTGGGCGATCAGGCGCGGCACCACGCGGTTCACCGTGTCCACCGGCACCGCGAAACCGATGCCCGCCGAGGCGCCGGAGGGGCTGTAGATCGCCGTGTTCACCCCGATCAGCCGCCCGGCCGAATCGAGCAGCGGCCCGCCCGAGTTGCCGGGGTTGATGGCCGCGTCGGTCTGGATCAGCCGCTCGATCACCGCCCCCGTCTCGGTCGGCAGCTCGCGGTTGAGGGCGGAGACGATGCCCGTCGTCAGCGTCCAGTCCAGGCCGAAGGGGTTGCCGATGGCGAAGACCTTCTGGCCCACGCGCAGATCGTGGCTCGTGCCGATGGGCAGCGGTTCGGGCCGGCCCGCGCCCACGCCGATGCGCAGCACCGCGAGGTCATGGGACGGGCTCGCGCCCACCAGCGCCGCGGCGAAGGCCCGCCCGTCGGCCAGCCGCACCGTGGCGCCCGAGGCGCCGGCGATGACATGGGCGTTCGTCACCACATGGCCCAGATGGTCCCAGACGAAGCCGGAACCGGCCCCGCGCGGCGCCTGCAGCGCGTTGCGCGTCCAGGGGTCCACCACGCGCTCGGTGGTGGTGATGAACACCACGGCGCCGCGCGCCTGCTCGAACAGGGCGATGGTGGCCTGCTCGTCGGCCGCGAGATCGCCGCGCGGCGTCACCGCCCGCGGCTCCGCCCGGCTGGAGAGCAGCTCCGCCTGGATCAGGGGGATGCTCTGCCAGGCCGTCATCAGCAGCAGCCCGGCGAGCACGAGCAGCAGGGTGCGCAGCAGGAACACGCCGTGGCTCACCGTCCTCGCCTCCATGCCCGGCTTCGGCGGGCGGGAGTTTCCCCGCCCCGGCCTCTCCTGGCAACCGGAGCCTTCACCCGCTGCCGATGAGGATGCCCGCCGCCAGCACCAGGCTGCCGCCCAGCACCACCTGGAACACGGCGCGGCCCATCGGCGTCTCCATGTAGCGGTTCTGGATCCAGGCGATGGCCCAGAGCTCCACCAGCACCATGGCCAGAGCGATGGCCGTGGCCGTCCAGAAATGCGGGATCAGATAGGGCAGCGCGTGGCCGAGCCCGCCCAGCGTCGTCATCACGCCCGAGGCGAGGCCGCGCTTCCAGGGCGCGCCGCGGCCGGAGAGCTTGCCGTCGTCGTGCGCCGCCTCGGTGAAGCCCATGGAAATCCCCGCCCCCACCGAGGCGGAGAGGCCCACCAGGAAGGTCGTCCAGGGATCCTGGGTGGCGAAGGCGGTGGCGAAGATGGGCGCGAGCGTGGAGACGGAGCCGTCCATCAGCCCCGCCAGCCCGGGCTGCACCCAGGTCAGCACGAATTGCCGGCGCGCGGCCACCGTCTCCTCGCTGGCCGCGCCGCTGCGGGCGAGTTCCTCGGCGAGCGCCTCCACGCCGCTCTCGTGCCGCGCCTCCTCGGCCGCGAGGTCGCCCAGCAGCTTGCGCGCCTCGGCGTCGGTGCTGCGCTCGGCGGCGGCGCGGTAGAAGGCCTCGGCCTCGCGCTCCATCGCCATGGCCTCGGCGCGGATGCGGTCGAGGCCGAGGTTCTCCACCAGCCAGACGGGGCGGCGGGCGTAGAAATCGGCCACATGCTCGCGCCGGATGGGCAGGATCAGGTCGCCGAAGCGCGCCTGGTAGAGCTCAATCAGCGCGCGGCGGTGGCCGTCCTCCTCCTCCGCCATCGCCTCGAACATCTCGGCGGTGGCGGGATAGGCCTCGCGCAGGCGGCGGGCGTAGAGGCGGTAGATGCGCGCGTCCTCCTCCTCCGAGGCGATGGCCAGCGCCAGGATTTCCTGCGCCGAGAGGCTGGCGAAACGGCGGCGGCCGAAGCCGGGCAGGGGGAGCAGGCGCATGGCGTGTTCCTGTGCGGCGAGGTGCGGCGGAGAGAGTGCGGCGCGGCCCCTCAGAGGTCGAGCGTCAACTGCCGCCGCGCGCGGGCGGCGCGCGCGGCCTCCCAGGCGCGGAGGGCCAGGGGGTCATCGTCATGCAGGCGGCTCCTGCGGCTGCCGTGCCGGACGAAGACGGCGCGCGCCACCGCCCCGAAGCCCGGCGCGGCGCGCTGCTCGGCCAGCCGCGCGCGGGCGGCGCGGGCGGCCTCGGCCGCGTCCAGCAGCGGCGGGGGGTAGAGGCCGGGCTCGCCCTTCCAGGGCATGTGGCGCAGCACCGGCGGCAGCGGCGCGAGCTCGGGAATCCAGCGGGCGATGAAGCGGCCCTCCGGGTCGTGGTCGAGGCCCTGCTTGATCGGATTGTAGAGGCGCGGCGTGTTGATGCCGGTGGCGGCCGACTGCATCTGCACCTGCGGCCAGTGGATGCCCGGCTCGTAATCGGTGAAGCGCCGCGCGAGGACGAGGCCCGAGGCGCGCCAGTCGAGGCCGAGATGGTGGCTCGCCACCGCCTGCAGCATGGCGCGCATGCGGAAGGTGATCCATCCCTCGGCGATGAGCGCGCGCATGCAGGCGTCGAGGAAGGGCCAGCCGGTCCGGCCCTCGGCCCAGGCGCGAAGCCGGGCGTCATCGGGCGCGGTGGGGCGGCGGGCGGCCTCGGCGGCGGGGTGGGCGGCGCGGATTTCGAGCGCGGGCTCGCTCTCCAGCTTCTGCATGAAATGCGCCCGCCAATGCAGGCGCGAGAGCAGGGATCGCGCCGCCTCGGGCGGGATGGGCCGCGCCTGGGGCGCCATCGCCTCCAGCTCCTCCAGCGCGGCCTGCACGCGCCGCACCGCCTCGCGCAGCGAGAGGCTGCCGAGGGCGAGATGCGGCGAGAGGCGCGAACACACCCGCCCCGCCGTGAGCGGCGAGGACATGCCGCGCCGATATTCCGCCCCCCGCCCGCCGAGGAAGGAGCCGAGCAGCGCCAGCGCCGCCTCCCGCCCCGCCGGCTGCAGCGTGATGAGGCCGTCCTCGGGGTTCCAGGCGCAGGGCTGGTCGGGGATCTCGCCCTCCGGCTCCCCGGCCACGGGGACAAGGCTGCGCGGCGGGGGGAGGAGGGGCTGCGCCATCTGCGCCGCCACCCGCGCGGCCCAGAGGTCGCGGCTCTCCAGGCGGCGGATCACGCCGGGCTGGGGCTGCTCGCGCCAGGGGATGCCATGGGCGCGGCAGAAGCGCTCCACCGCGCGGTCCCGCGCATAGGTCCAGAGATTGCCCGTCTCCTCATGGCTGTGCAGGGCGGCGATGCCGTGGCGCGCGTGCAGGTCGGCCAGCACCGCCACCGCCTCGCCCACCCGCACCACCAGAGGCAGGCCGAGGGCGGCGAGCCGCACGCGCAGATCGGCCAGCGCGGCGCGGGTGAAGCGCCATTGCCGCGGGCTCGCATCCTCGCCGCGCCAGCAGCCGGGCTCGACGACGTAGAGGCAGAGCACCCGGCCGCGCGCGGCGCACAGTGCGGCGTGGTCCTCCACGCGCAGGTCACGCTTGAACCAGACCACCTCGATCATCGCCTTCGGACATGTCAGCCTCGCGGCCTTTCGCAAGGGGAGAGTCGCGGCATGGAACTGCGCTGGGAGCGGATGACGGCGCCGGAGCTGAAGGCGCGCTGCGCGGCGGGGGCCCTGCCCATCCTGCCGGTGGGCAGCCTGGAGCAGCACGGGCCGCATCTGCCGGTCTGGACCGACAGTTTCCTCGCCCATGCGCTGGCGCTGGCCGCCGCCGGCCACCCCGAGGCCCCGCCCGCGGTGGTGCTGCCGCCGCTCTGGCTCGGCATGTCCGAGCACCACCTGCCCTTCAACGGCACCATCACCCTCGATTTCCCGGCCTTCCACGGCGTGATCCGCGGCGTGGCGCGCAGTCTGCGCGCGCAGGGCTGGGGGCGGCTGCTCATCCTCAACGGCCATGGCGGCAACATCGAGCCGCTCGCCGTCAGCGTGCGCGAACTGGCGCATGAGCTCGCCATGCCCATCGTCGCCACCTCCTGGCCCAGCGTGGCCCCGGCCGAGATCGCGGCGGCGCTGACCACCCAGCCCGGCATCCAGCACGCCTGCGAGGGCGAGACCTCGCTCTGGCTCGCGCTCGACGCCGCGCAGGTGCGCCAGGAGCGAATCACGGAGGCGGCGGGCGGCAATGCGGGCGTGCAGGCGCCGGCGGGCTACACGCGCTTCCACTCCTTCGCCGAGCGCGCCCCGCGCACCGGGGTGCGCGGCGACCCGCGCGCCGCCACGGCCGAGAAGGGCCAGGCGATGATCGCGGCCATCGCCGCGCGGCTGGCCCGGGCGATGCACGACCCCGCCCTCTGGACCGCGCCGGACCCGGTCTGGGGGCGCTGACACGGCGCCGTCATGCCAGCGACCGCCCTCCGGGACTCGTGAGACGGCCGCGCGGCCGCTGGCATGCCCGTGTTCCGGCGCGCAGCCGCCACGCCGGACCCGACGCGGCGTGCCGCGTCGGGTGGCGCCAACCCTGCGCGCGATATGGGCTTGCCCCGGGGGGCGCGGGGGAGTAACCCGGGCGCTGCCTCCGGCTTGCAAGGGAAGTGCAACATTTCCACCCTCGGCCTCATGCCCGGCCACCGCGCCCACCCCCGCGCCGCGCTCGACGCGGATTCCGTGCGCGAGGCCTATCGCCGCTGGGCCGGCATCTATGACGTGGTGTTCGGCGGCGTCTCCGCGCCCGGCCGCCGCCGCGCCGTGGCCGCCGTGAACCGCCTGGCGCAGACCGCCGGCCGGCGCGTGCTGGAGGTGGGCGTGGGCACCGGCCTCGCCCTGCCCCATTACCGGCCGGAGCTGGAGGTGGTGGGCATAGACCTCTCGCGCGACATGCTGCTCAAGGCGCAGGAGCGCGTGGCGAAGGAGCGCCTCTCGGCCGTGCATGGGCTGCTGGAGATGGACGCGGAGAGCATGGCCTTCGCCGACGCCAGCTTCGACATCGCGGTGGCGATGTTCACCGCCTCGGTGGTGCCGGACGCGAAGAAGCTCTACGCCGAGATGGCGCGCGTGGTGCGGCCCGGCGGGCATCTGCTCTTCGTCAACCATTTCGCGGCGGATCGCGGCTTCCGCTGGTGGCTGGAGCGCAGCACCGCGCCGCTGGCGCGCATCCTGGGCTGGCACCCGGACTTCAAGCTGAGCGACGTGTTCGACGAGAGCACGCGCATCGAGCGGATGGAGCCCTGCCCGCCGCTCGCGCTGTTCACGCTGGTGGAGGTGCGGCGGTAGCGCCTGCGCCCCGATCCCTCTTGCCGCCGCAGCCTGGGGGCGAAGCGCCCCGCCCCCGGCGTCCATGACGCGCGCCGTCCGCCCCGCTCCGGTCAGGGGCGCCCGGCGGCCTCGACCAGCGCCTTCGCCCGCCGAACGATGCCGAGGATCAGGCCGCTCTCGAAGGCGGCGGCCAGCGCACCCTCGACGAAGCGGTCCTGCCGGATGATCAGGGTGAGCAACCGGGCGAGTTGACGCGGCGTCGCGGCGGCCAGCTTTGCGGGATCGGACAGCAGCACGATGGCTTCCTCCGATCCCCCCCATGCGATCCAGTCGAAATCCGGAAGCACCCAGCCATGCGCGTAGGCCACCTCCGTGAACCGGATGACCTCCTCGACGTAGGCCTCGAAGGGCATCGTGAAGACCCTCGGCTCCACCTCCTGGCCCCCTTGCCATGACCCGGCGGTGAAGCCGGGCCGCTCGAAGATCGGGAGGAACGCGGCCAGGGCGCGCAGCGCCTCGCTCGTCGCGCCGGGGGCCTCGCCGGCGGAGCCCCCGCCCGTCACTTCAGAATCCCCGGCAGATCGAGCCCCTTCTCCCGCGCGCAGGCCAGCGCGATCTCGTAGCCCGCATCGGCGTGGCGCATCACGCCCGTCGCGGGGTCGTTCCACAGCACGCGGGCGAGGCGTCGCGCGGCCTCGGGCGTCCCGTCGGCCACGATCACCATGCCGGCGTGCTGGGAATAGCCCATGCCCACGCCGCCGCCATGGTGGAGGCTCACCCAGGTCGCGCCGCTCGCGGTGTTGAGCAGCGCGTTCAGCAGCGGCCAGTCCGAGACGGCGTCGGAGCCGTCCCGCATCGCCTCCGTCTCGCGGTTCGGGCTGGCCACGCTGCCGGAGTCGAGGTGATCGCGGCCGATCACGACGGGCCCGATCTCGCCCCTGGCCACCATCTCGTTGAAGGCGAGGCCGATGCGGTCGCGGTCGCCGAGGCCGACCCAGCAGATGCGCGCGGGCAGGCCCTGGAAGGCGATCCGCGCCTTCGCCATGTCCAGCCATCGGTGCAGGTGCGCGTCATGCGGCATCAGTTCGCGCACCTTCGCATCGGTCTTCGCGATGTCCTCCGGGTCGCCGGAGAGGGCGGCCCAGCGGAAGGGGCCGACGCCGCGGCAGAAGAGCGGGCGGATATAGGCCGGCACGAAGCCGGGGAAGGCGAAGGCGTCCTTGAGCCCCTCGTCCTTCGCCATCTGGCGGATGTTGTTGCCGTAGTCGAGCACCGCCGCGCCCATCTTCTGGAAGTCGAGCATGGCCTGCACATGCGCCACCATGCTGCGCTTCGCGGCGGCGGCCACGGCGGCGGGGTCGCTCTCGCGCTTCGCCTCCCACTCCGCGAGCGTCCAGCCGGCGGGCAGATAGCCGTTCGAGGGATCATGCGCGCTGGTCTGGTCGGTCACGATGTCCGGCACGACGCCGCGGCGCACCAGTTCGGGGAAGACCTCCGCCGCGTTGCCGAGCAGGCCGACGCTGATGGCCCGCTTCTCGGCGCAGGCGGTGCGGATCATGGCCAGCGCCGTGTCGAGATCGTCGGCGCGGTGGTCGAGGTAGCGCGTCTCCAGCCGCTTCTCGATGCGCGAGGGCTGGCATTCCACCGCCAGCACGCAGGCCCCGGCGAAGACGCCCGCCAGCGGCTGCGCGCCGCCCATGCCGCCCAGCCCCGCCGTCAGGATCCAGCGCCCGGAGAGGTCGCCGCCGAAATGCTGCCGCCCGGCTTCGGCGAAGGTCTCGTAGGTGCCCTGCACGATGCCCTGGCTGCCGATGTAGATCCAGGAGCCCGCGGTCATCTGGCCGTACATCATCAGCCCCGCGCGGTCGAGCGCGTTGAAGTGCTCCCAGCTCGCCCAGTTCGGCACCAGGTTGGAGTTGGCGATCAGCACGCGCGGCGCATCCGGGTGGGTGCGGAACACGCCCACCGGCTTGCCCGACTGCACGAGCAGAGTCTGATCCTCCTCCAGCCGCTTGAGGGTGGCGACGATGCGCTCGTAGCTGTCCCAGTCGCGCGCGGCGCGGCCGATGCCGCCATAGACCACCAGCTCGCCCGGGCGTTCGGCCACCTCGTCGTCGAGGTTGTTCATCAGCATCCGCATCGCCGCCTCGGTGGTCCAGGCGCGGCAGGCGATCTCGCGCCCGCGCGGGGCGCGGATGGCGGGGGCGTTGCGGAAGCGCGTGGCGGACATGCGGGCTCCTATTCGGCGATGGCGGGCTTGGGCGCGGCGATCCTCCGCGCCAGCGCGTCGGCGAGGCGGAAGGTGAAGGGGTTGAGCGCGATGGTGACGATGGCGGCGGCGAGGATCAGGTCGCGCCCCGCCTCGGGCAGCACGCCCTCGGTGACGGCGAGGCCGGCGAGGATGAAGCTGAACTCCCCCACCTGCGCCAGCGAGGCGCCGATGATGAGCGACTGCCGCCGGTCCAGCCCGCGCAGCCGCGCGATGAGATAGGCCGCGCCCGTCTTGCCGATCAGCACCACGAAGACGGTGGCGGCCAGCGCCAGCGGCTCGCGCCAGAGGATGGTGGGGTCGAACAGCATCCCCACCGCCACGAAGAACAGCACGGCGAAGGCGTCGCGCAGCGGCAGCGTCTGCTCGGCCGCCTTGAGGCTGAGCGTGGACTGCCCCAGCACCAGCCCCGCCAGGAAGGCGCCCAGCGCGAAGGAGACGCCGAACAGCACATAGGCGAGGTAGGCGATGCCCAGCGCCGAGACGAGCGCGGCGAGCGAGAACAGCTCGCGCGAGCGCAGCCGCCCCACCCAGGAAAGCGCCCAGGGCAGGAATCGCGCCCCCGCGATCAGCATCAGCGCCACGAAGGCCGCCACCTTGGCGAAGGTGAGCAGCACCGTCAGCACCACCCCCTGCGTCCCGCCCAGCCCCGCCAGCAGGCCGACCGGCGCGCGCTCCTGCGTCACGGCGGCCAGGATGGGCACGAGGACGAGGGCGAGCACCATCGCCATGTCCTCCACCACCAGCCAGCCCACGGCGATGTGGCCGTGCACGGAGGCGAGCTCCCCGCGCTCGGTCAGCGCGCGCAGCAGCACCACCGTGGAGGCGACCGAGAGCGAGAAGCCGAAGACGAGGCCGGCCGCGTCGCTCCAGCCCATCAGCTTCGCCAGCCCCCAGCCGAGCAGCGTGGCGCAGGCCATCTGCAGGATCGCGCCCGGCAGCGCCACCCCCCGCGCATCGGCCAGCTCGCGCGGCGAGAAATGCAGCCCCACGCCGAACATCAGCAGGATCACGCCAATCTCCGCGAGCTGCCCGGCGGCGGCGATGTCGCCCACGAAGCCCGGCGTGTAGGGGCCGATGGCCATGCCCGCGAAGAGGTAGCCCACGATGGTGGGCAGCCGGATGGCGCGCGCCAGCAGGCCGAGGAAGAGCGCGAAGGTCAGCCCCAGCGCGATGGTGGCGATCAGCGCCGTCTCATGCGGCATGGAGGTAGCGCCCCGCGAGATGTTCGGTGAAGTCCGCGGGGTCGAGCGGCTTGCCCGTGGCCGCCTGCAGCAGCGCCTGGAAGCCGAGCCGCGCGCCCTGCCCGTGCACCCGCGCGCGCAGGAAGCCGAGCAGCGGCGCGAAATCGCCCGCGGCCAGCGCCGCATCCAGCCCCGGCTCGGCCGCGCGCGCCGCCTTCATGAGCTGCGCCGCGGCCATGGCCCCGAGCGTGTAGGAGGGGAAATAGCCGAACAGCCCGTCATGCCAGTGGATGTCCTGCAGGCAGCCGCGCGCGTCGTCGGGCGGGCGGATGCCGAGCAGCGCATCTAGCCCCTCGGCCCAGGCGCCGGGAAGATCGGCGACCTCGAGATCGCCCGCGATCATCGCCCGCTCCAGCCGGAAGCGCAGGATGACATGGGCGGGATAGGTCATCTCGTCCGCGTCCACG
>JBKBSR010000385.1:0-2575 GCA_046291055.1 Roseococcus sp. | reverse complement strand
GGAGGGCGAGGCCGGCCGCGTCTGTCTGACGGCGGAGGGCATCGCCCTGCGCTCCGAGGCCATCGGCCGCCCCGAGAGCCGCATCGAGGCCGTCTCCCTCGACCTGGCCGCGCAGGATCCCGCGCGCTTCGAGCGGCCGCAGGGCTACCAGAGCCTGCGGATGCCGCCCGCACCGCCGCCTTCGGGCGCCTCGACCGGGGGCGGGCTGCCGCGCGGCACCGCCCTGCCACCGCCCGGGATCACCATGCCGGCACGATAGCCGGTTCATGAGTCCGGCCATGCGGCCGCCCGTATCAGGCGAGGGCGCGGGCCAGGGTCTCGGGCGAGAGCGCCGCCCAGACGGGATGGGGCTGCGGCGCCTCGCCGGTCGCGGCGCGCAGCAGGGCCAGCGCGCCCGAGAGCAGCGGCAGCCGGGCCTCGGCCCGCCCGGCCAGCCCTGTCAGGAAGGCAAGGCCCTCGAGCGTCGCGCCCAGCTCCGCCTCGGGCAGTTCCCCGAGCCCGGCCAGCATCTCGTGCAGCGGCGGCACATGGCGGCGGCAGGCGGCGGCCAGCGCCTCGCGCTCGCGCCCCAGCGCGGCCAGCAGCCGCAGCGGCGCCTCCTCGAGCCGCGGGGGGGCGAGCAGCCTGGCCGCGCCGAAAAGGGGCATGGGGTCGGCGAGGCCGGCGGCCAGCGGGTCCGCCAGCGCCGCGACCTCGAGGCCGAAGAGGCGCCCCGCCAGTCGCCCCATGGCCGGCGCGCCGGGCTGGCCCGCGATCCACAGCCGCGGCCGCGCGGCGCGGATGCTCACTCCGCCATCGGAATCGCGCCGCGCCAGCAGCGGCAGGGCGGGCAGGGCGGCGACGCGCGGGATGCCGCCGCGATGGGCGAGCGTCTCGGCCATCAGTGTGGCGGCGAGCCCGCCCGCGGGGGCGAAGAGGATGGCCGGATCGCCGCGCAGCGCGGCCGCGATCCGCTGCACCGCCACCGGCAGCAGCCGCGCCGGCAGGCAGACCAGCAGGACATTCGCCCCCTCGACGGCCCGGCCGAGATCCGCCGCCACGCGCAGCGGCCAGCGGCCGGCCAGCGCGCCGCGGGTCACGACATGGCCGAGGATGTGCCGCGTGCCGCCCCCGCGTGGCGACCAGATCACCACGTCGTTCCCGCGCGCGGAGGCGAGGGCGGCCATCGCGGCGCCGTGCGGGCCCGCGCCCAGCACGGCGACTCGAAGGGGCGGATCGGCCGGGGACATCGTCATGACACTGCCGCGATGGCCCGCGCGCCGCAATCGCCGCAAAGGGCTTGCGGAATGTGACGGATTCACCGTCCTGTCGCGCGGGCGTCATTGCCCTGCCCCGGAATGGGCGATAGCTCGCGACATGCGCACGGAACAGCCGGTCCTTCCCCCGAGCCAGCCGCCCAAGGCCCGCCGCCTGCGGCGGGGTCGTCCGCTCCGCTTCCGCCCGCGCCTGCCCGGCGCGGCCTGGAACGACGTGCTGGGCGAACGCCCTGTCGGTGGGCGACTCCGCGCGGTGCGGCGCATCGTCACGGCGCTGCTGTTCACCCTGCCCTGCATGGCGATCCAGGCCGTGCTGCTCTGGCTGCCCGGGCCGGCCAAGGACCATTTCCCGCGCTTCTATCACCGCACCCTGTGCCGGATCATCGGCCTGAAGCTGCGGGTGATCGGCGCGCCGCACGGGCGGCAGCGCACGCTCTACGTCTCCAACCACTCCTCCTGGCTCGACATCATGGTGCTGGGCGGGCTGCTCAACGCGCGTTTCGTCAGCAAGGCGGAGGTGGATGGCTGGCCGCTCATCGGCTGGATCGCGCGGCTCGGGCGCACCGTCTTCGTCAGCCGCGCGCGCGGCCGCACGGGCAGCGAGGCGCAGGAGATGCGCGCCCGCCTCGAGGCGGGGCAGAGCCTGATCCTCTTCCCCGAAGGGACGACCAGCGACGGCACGCGGGTGCTGCCCTTCCGCTCCACCTTCTTCGCGGTCGCCGGCTCGGCCGAGGCTGTGCAGCCCATCACCATCGTCTATGACCGGCTCGGCGGGCTGCCGCTCGGCCGGCGAGACCGCCCGCTCTTCGCCTGGTATGGCGACATGGAGACGGGCAGCCACGCTTGGCGGCTGCTGCGCCGCACGGGCACGCGCGTGACCGTGGTGATGCACGAGGTGGTGGCGCCCGATTCCGTCCCCGACCGCAAGGCGCTGGCGGCGCGGGTCGGCCGGACGGTGACGGAGACGGCGGCGCTGCTGCGCCAGAACCGCGAGGTGGCGCCCCGCGCCGCCTGATGCGGGCGGCATCGCATGTTGCCCGAATGCCGCACGCCGGCTTCCCACGAGTGGGAAACGGCGGCCGCTGCCATGAGCCGCGACGCGCGAGTCGGGCCCTTTCTCCGCCCCTTGCGCTGCCCCGTGGCGGGAGGGCGCGCGCGGCAGCCCATTCCCCCTGTGGCGCGCCGATCTCTTCGCCGAAAAAAGGGGCGGATGCCGGGTTTTTCACCGCCATCCGCCCATCTTTTGATCAGGTTCGGCGTTTTGCCTGGATTTTCGCCGTCTGGCGGGCCGTTTCGGCGTTGAGCGCCCCCAGCCCTTT
>JBKBSR010000033.1:0-14323 GCA_046291055.1 Roseococcus sp. | reverse complement strand
CTGCTTGAGCCGCAGGGCGGGCATGATAGGTCAGCCTCATTGACCGAATGGGCGGCGCGCGCCAGCCTCGCGGGCATGGACGCGCCGCTCGCCCTGATGGGCTTCGCCATCGCCACCTCGGCCACGCCGGGGCCGAACACGCTGATGGTCTCGGCGGCGGCCGCGCAGGTCGGCCTGCGCCGCGTTCTGCCGCACATGATGGGCGTCACGCTCGGCTTTCCGGCCATGATGATGGCCATCGGGCTCGGGCTGGACGCGCCCTTCCAGGCCCTGCCCTGGCTGCATGGGCTGCTGCGGGCGGCGGGCAGCGCCTGGCTGCTCTGGCTCGCCTTCCGGATCGCCACCGCCCCGCCGCCGGGCGAGGGGCTGGGGCGGCCACCGCTGGGCTTCTGGGGCGCGGTCGCCTTCCAGTGGATCAACCCCAAGGCCTGGATGATCGCCCTGGCCGCCGTGCCGGCCTTCACCAGCCCGGCCGCGCCCATGCTGCCGCAGGTGCTGCTGCTGGCCGCCATCTTCGCCGCCTGCGCCCTGCCCACGCTGTGGCTCTGGGCGGTGATCGGGGTCGGCGCGCGCCGTGCGCTCGCGACGCCGCGCCGGCTGCGCGCCTTCAACGCGACGATGGCGCTGCTGCTGGTGCTGAGCCTCGCGCCGGCCTGGCTGTAGGGGCGGGGGGCCGGTTGCCCTCCGGCGCGGGCCGGGGCATCAGGGCCGGCCCGCCGATGCCCGCCGACATCCTCCTGCCCATCCTGCTGCTCGCGCCGCTGCTCGCCCTCGTCTCGGGGCTGGCGGTGCGGGCGATGATCGCGCGCCCCATCCTGGACCACCCCGATGCGCGCAAGGCCCATGCGCGGCCCACGCCCAAGGGCGGCGGGGTGGGGCCGGTGCTCGCTTTCGTGCTGGGGATGCTCGCGCTCTACCACCTCATCCCGCTCAGCCCGGCGGCGGAGACGCGCTATGTCGGCGTCATCCTCGCGGCGGTGGCCATCGCGGGCATCGCGCTGTGGGACGACGTGAAGGATTTCCGCTTCGTCGTGAAGCTCGCCGCCCAGGCGCTGGCGGCGCTGGTGGCGATGGGCTCGGGGCTCGTGCTGACGCGGCTTTCCGTCCCCGGGCTCGGCCCGGTGGAGCTCGGCCTGCTGGGCTATGGGCTGACGCTGTTCTGGATCCTGGGCTGCACCAATGCGGTGAACTTCCTCGACGGCATGGATTCGCTGGTGGGCGGCGTGGTGGTGATCGCCGCCGCCGCGCTGGCGGTGATCGCGGCGCTGGAGGGCGCCTGGTTCGTGCATGCCGCGGCGCTGTTCCTGCTGGCGGGCTTCCTCGGCTTCCTGCCCTTCAACCTGCCGCCCGCGCGCATCTTCATGGGCGATGTGGGCAGCCAGTTCGCGGGCTTCATGCTGGCGGTGCTGGGGATCGCCGCCGCCGGCTTCGAGGAGAGCCAGGTGAGCTTCCTCATCGTGCCGCTGCTGCTGTTCGGGCTGCTGTTCGACGCCGGCTTCACGCTGGTCCGCCGCGCGCTCGCGGGCGAGCGCGTGAGCGCCCCGCACCGCAGCCACCTCTACCAGATGGCGCAGCGGGCGGGGATGCCGGTGCGGGTGGTGAGCGGCGCCCATGCCGGCTTCGCCCTGTTCCACGCCGGGCTCGCCTTCCTCTTTCTCGGCCTCGCGCCCGAGCAGAAGCCGCTGATCGTGCTGCCGGCGCTGGCGGTGCAACTCGTCTGGCTGGGTGTAGTGCTCGGGGCGATGCGCCGGGCCGGGCTCTCCTTCCGCGACCGCTGAAACCGGGCGCCGAGGTTCCGGCCCCTCAGCCGCCCTCGCCGCGCTTCGCCCGCTCCGCCTCGCGCAGATAATCCTCGGTGGTGCGCGTCGGGGGGCGCTCGCCGGCGGCATAGGGGTCCACCCCGCCCAGCGTCGCCTCCACCACGCGGCAATCCTCGCAGAGGTCGAGCACCGCGAGGCGCTGGGGGTCGGCGAACATCCAGTGCGCGCTGGCCGTCAGCTTCGCCTTCACGCGGGCGATGCTGGCCTTGGTGCCGAACAGCTTGTTGCAGCGCGGGCAGGCGGCCGGCTCCTCCTCCTTCACCACCAAGGGCTGGGCGGCCTCGGGCGCGAGGTTGAGCCGGGGCTCGAGGGTGATCACCTTCTCCGGGCAGGTGGCGGCGCAGAGGCCGCACTGCACGCAGGCATCCTCCAGGAAGCGGAGCTGCGGCCTGTCGGGGTTGGCGGTGAAGGCGCTGGTGGGGCAGACCATGGTGCAGGCGAGGCAGAGGGTGCAGCCCTCCACCGCCACCCGGGCGAGGCCGAAGGGCGCCTTCTCCGGCATGGTCAGCGCCTCGGCCGGCGCGCCGCTGGCGGCGGCCAGGGCGCGGAAGGCCTGCTTCATCACCTCGCGCGGCTTGCCGAGGGGCAGGAAGCTGTCGGCCGTCCAGTCCGCGCGCAGCGGGGCGAGGGCGTAGAGCGCCTCGCCCAGCGCGAAGGGGTCGTCGGTTTCGATGGCGGCGGCGCGCGGCAGGGGGGCGGCGAGCCCGAGCCCCTTCAGCGCGGCCTCGATGTAGCCGAGGTTGCGCAGCGCCCCCTCCACGCCATGGCCGCGCCGGGCCGGCAGCAGCAGCCGCACCCCGGCCGCGCCCCAGGCGAAGGCGCCGGCCAGCAGGGAGAGATCCACCTGGCCGACCTCGTTCACGCGCAGCGGCAGCACGCGGGCGGGAAGCCCGTCGCCATGGCGGGCCAGCGCGTCGATCAGCGCCTCGCCATGCGGCTCGTCGTGCAGCAGCAGGATGCCGTCCTGCCCGCCCGCCTCGGCATAGCCCAGCAGCAGGGCGCGCATGCGCCGGGCCAGGGCGTCGGCCGGCGGCAGGGCGTAGGTGATGGCCCCTGTGGGGCAGACGGCGGCGCAGGCGCCGCAGCCGGCGCAGATCTCGGCGCTGACCTCCACATGATCCTTCCCCGTGGCCGGCGTGATCGCGCCCGTCGGGCAGAGATCGAGGCAGCGCGTGCAACCGGTCTTGCGGTTGCGGGCATGGGCGCAGAGGCCGGCCTCCATCGTTACGAAGCGCGGCTTGTCGAAGGCGCCGACGAGTTCGCCCGCCGCGGCGACGGCCTTGGCCACCGCCGCCGCGTCGCGCGGGTCGGCGCGCAGATAGCCCTGGCGCAGCTCGTGCGAGGGAAAAAGCGGCGCGCGCCCCGTCAGGTCGAGGATGATGTCGCAGCGGCTCGTCGTGCCGTTCCTGCCCTCGCCCCACAGGTAATGCGTGCGCGAGGCGGGCGAGGCGGCAGCGGCCTGGTCCACCGTCACGGTGAAGTTGCCGAGCCAGCCCGTCGCCCCCCGCGCCACGCCTTTCAGCACGGGGAACTCCACCCGCCGCGCGGGGGTGACGGCGGCCTCGCCCGTCAGCAGCACGGTGAGGTCGAGCTTCTCCTGCAGGGCGCGGGCGGCCTCCAGCGCCACCTCGTCGCGCCCCAGCACCAGGCACACGCCCTGGCTCTCCAGCGAGACGAGCGGCACGGGCGGCATGGGCACGGCGGCGGCGGCCAGCAGCCCGGCCATCTTGGGCCCGGCTTCGGCGCCCTCGCGGCTCCAGCCCGCCTGCTCGCGCACATTCACGAAATCCAGCGCGGCGGCGAAGCCCGCCGCCTCGGCCTCCTGCTGGAAGAGCGGCGCCTCCTGCGTGCAGGCGACGGTGACGGGCCGGCCCTGCTCCAGCGCGGCGAGGAAGCGGTCGAGCTGGGAGCGGCAGAGCTGCTCGGCGGTGCGCAGTTCCGCGCCCCGGGCCTGGCAGCCCTTGGACAGCGCCTTCCCGTCCAGCTCCATCGTGTCCTCGCAGGAGCAGACGAAGGCGATTCGGCTATCCGACATGATGGCTCTGGCTTTCTTCCCGGCGCGGCGCGCGCGCCCTATATGGCGCGCGAGTGACGCCCGGATAGATGGGAGGTGACGTGACCGCAAGCGAGGGCCTGCCGCCGCTGCCCAGCCTCTTCGCGCCGGTGATGCTGCGCGAGGGCGGGGACGCGCTCGCGCGCGCGGTGGAGCTCGCGCCCGAATCAGGGCCCGGCGTCGCGCCCGCGCGCGGGGCGGGCACGCTGGTGTGGGTGCGCGCCTATGCCCGGGCCGAGGCCGCGGTGGTGCTGGAGCCCGAGCTGCCCTTCGCCGAGGCGCGGCTCGCCGTGCTCGCGGCCGGCAATGCGCTGGCCGATGCGCTGGCCGCCATCGCCCCGCCCGAACGGCCGGTGCAGTGGCGCTGGCCGGGCCGGCTGCTGGTGAACGCGGGCGATGTGGGCGGGCTGCGTTGGGCCGCGCCCCCCGGCATAGCCGAGGACGCGGCGCCCGACTGGCTGGTGGTGGGCTTCGAGATCCGCATCGCCTGGCCCGAGGGCACCGTCACCGGCGAGCGCCCCGGCGAGACGGCCCTGCACGAGGAAGGCTTCGAGGACATCACCCCCGCCCTGCTGACGGAATCCTGGGCGCGGCACCTGATGGCCAATCTCGACGAATGGCAGGCGCGCGGGCCGCGCCGCGTCACCGAGAAATTCCTCGCCCGACTGGCCGACCCGGCCGCCGAGAAGGGGCTGCGCCGCGGCATCAACCCGAAGGGGGCCGCCCTTGTGCTGGAGCGCGAGGGCGCGCGGAGGGAGCTGCCCCTCGCATGATCCTCCTCCTGCGCACGCTGCGGCTCGACGCCTCGGACACGCTGATCTTCCCTGCGGCGGCCGAGCCCGGCGAATGGGCGGTGCCCGGCGGCTTCGCCTTCTGGGACGACCCGCCGGGCAGCCTCTCGGGCAAGCGCCAGCAGGCCTTCCGCGCGGGCTTCCTCGGGCTTTCGTCCTTCGGCTGGTCCACCCTGGTGGAGGTGGCCGAGGCCGGCGCGGCGGAGCGCGAGGCCGCGCTGGCGGCGCTGGCGGCGCACATCCGCAGCGCCTATGGCGCGCCCGACGAGGCCGCCGCCCGCGCGGCGGCGGAGGAGGAGCTCGCCTTCGCCGCCTCGCTCTGCGAGGGGCAGGCGCCGGGCACCGTGCTCGCGCTGCACCGCAGCCATGACGAGACGGGCGCCCAGCGCGAGGCCTTCCGCACCCTGCACCGCCGCGAGACCCCGCACCGGGATTTCGGCGCGCTGCCCGTCTTCGCCATCGCCGCCGTCGAGGAGGAAGGGCCGGCCGAGCAGCCCGACCTCGCGGCGCTCATCAGGGCCAGGCCATGACGCTGCTCGCTCCCGGCGATTTCTGGGTCGCCTCCGGGCATCATCTCTGCGACGTGACGGAGGAGGGGCGGCTGCGGCCCACGCCTGATCTCTGGCGCGCCTTCCTCGCCCGGCCGGAACTCGTGCCGCCGCCCGAGGCCTGCGCGGCCGAGCGCGCCCTGCACGCGCGGCTGATGGAGGAGCCCCTGGCGGCGGTGGAGGCCGCGGGCCTCGCGGACCCGGACGCGGAAGAGAACTGGCGGCTCTTCCTCGCCTTCCGCGACCGCGTGGCGGCGCAGCCCACGCTGGAGGCCGCATGGCTCGCGCTGTTCCGGGGCGATGTCTCGGGAATCCCGCCGCTCTTCCTGCAGATGCTCACCCATCTCGTCGCCCGGGCGGCGATGGAGGGGGAGGGCGACGCCTTCACCCTGCGCGCCGCCGAATGCTTCTACCGCACGCAGCGCGTGGCCATCACCCAGGGGGCCACGCTGCTGGCCGACGAGGAGGTGGTGGACATGAAGCACCGGGACGGCGACCTGGGCGCGCTGGGGCGGCTGCTGGTGGAGGCCGGCGCGCCGCCCCGCGAGGTGGAGCTGGACGTGCTCTCGGAAGAGAACGCGCCGGGCTACAAGGCGCGCTCGGACGCGCACGACATGGCGCTCGACATCGCCGAGAACCGGCCCGGCCAGCATGGTTTGGCGCGCGCGCTGGAGCGCTTCATCCTGCATCTCTTCGGCGAACGGGTGAGCATCCGCCCCGTGCCGGTGATCGAGGACCGGCACTGGACCTGGCATGTGGGGCTGGACGCGGAGGCCACGCGCATCGCCAACGCGCTGTGGGACGGCAAGAAGGTGAAGCAGGCGGATCTGGCGAAGATCCTCTGGCTCGGCGTGCTCGAGTTCGCCGACCCCTCGCGCGTGCTGAAGCGGGTGCAGGGCCGGCCGGTCTATCTGGCGCTGGCCATGGACGCGGCGCAGCGGGTGCGGATGAAGCCGCAGAACCTCGTCCCGGGCCTGCCCCTGGTGGCGGCGGAGAAGGCGGCCTGATGGACACGCTTCCGCCCGAATTGGAGATCCCCGTGGCGATCCTGGCCGAGCGGCGGCCGGGCGCGACCCCCTGGCAGGAGCATGTCTGGCGCGCCGCCGCCGTGCTGGAGGAGGCGCCGCCCGTGCCCGCCTGGACGAAGCTGCGCGAGGAGGCGGGGCGCGAGCTCTTCTTCGCCGGCACGGCCCCGGTGCGGCTGCACCGCACCGACACGCCGAACTACCGCGAGAACCTGACGGCGGCCGAGCCGCGCCTCTGGGCGCTGCTGCGTGAATCGGGCGCGGGGATGGAACTGGCGGCGGTGACGGTGGACCCCGGCGAGGCCGAGGTGCTGGCCGAGGATCCGCGCGCGCTGCTGGAGGCGCTGCCCCTGCCGCCCGGGCTGCGCGCCCTGCTGGAAGCCTTCGTGGCACAGCACCATGTCGAGCGCGAGTTCCACAAACGCAAGCGCGACCGTCAGGATCCGGATTCGCTTGGCCGGAGGGGGCGGGTGTGAGGGGCGGCATCTCCCGTTCGCCGGCGGCGTCCTGCGGGGTGACGCATGCCCTCTGAAGGTTTCCTCTCTCGCTGGTCGCGCCGCAAGCAGGCGCTGGCCCGTGGCGAGGCGCCGGCCGAGCCGCCGCCCGAGGCTGCTCCCGCCGCGGTGTCCCCGTCCGAACCGGCCGCGCCCCCTTCCGCCCCGGCGGCCGAAGCCGCCCCGCCCGCGGAGGCCGAGCCCGAGTTCGACCTGTCCAGCCTGCCGGACATCGAGACCATCACGGCCACCACCGACATCCGCGCCTTCTTCCACAGGGCGGTGCCCGAGGCGCTGCGCCGGGCGGCGCTGCGCAAGGCCTGGGCGACGGACCCGGTGATCAGCACCTATATGGGCCCGCTGGACTATGCCTGGGACTTCAACACGCCCGGCGGCCTGCCCTACGGCTTCGCCTCGGAACTGGGCGAGGTGGGCGAGAAGCTGCGCGAGCTGATCGCGCAGGCGATCGGCGAGCCGCCGGCGCGGCCCGAGCCCGAGGCCCCGCCCGAATCCGCGCCCGGACAGGACGTGGCGCCGGAGGCCGCGCTCGCGCAGGCGCCGGGCGGGTCCGAGGAGGAGGGGGCCATGGCCGATCCGCCCTCCTCCCCGCTGCGGCTGGCTGAGGCGGAGGCGGAGGCTGCGGACAGCCTCCCCGTGCCGGCGGAGAGGCTCGAGGCGGCCCCGCCGCCCCGTCGGCGCCATGGCGGGGCGCTGCCGGTCTGAGCAAGGCGGGGCGTCGCCTCGTCTGGCAGGTCCAGTTGCAACCGCCTCGCAATTGCACTATCTGAAAAATCTGACATCCTTTCGCCATCCCCGGTTGACGTGGGTGCAGTTTCTTTGCACGCTCCCTGCCAATGAAGCAGGAAGCGCAGGCTGGGGCGCTGGACGCCGCGATCGCCGCGGCTGGGGGGATGGAAGCCTTCCAGGCCGCGTTGGGTGTTGCGCGGCGCACTGTGTTCCTCTGGAAGCAGCAGGGTGTTCCGGCGGAGCGTGTGCCCGAGATCGAGGCCGCGACCGGCGTGCCCCGCCACAAACTGCGCCCTGACCTCTGGGCCCCTCCCGGCGCCATGACCGACCCGATGCGCGAGGGCCGGGCCAACCTCTACGCCCTGCTCGGCCATCTCCTGAGCGATGTGCCCGCGCCGGGCGTTCTGGCCCGCCTCGCTGCCCTGCCGGCGGACGACACGCCGCTCGGGTCCGCGCTGGGCGCGCTCTCGGCCGCCGCGCGTGCGGCGAAGCCCGAGGCGCTGGAGCGCGAGTATCACGCCCTGTTCATCGGCCTGGGCCGGGGCGAGCTGCTGCCCTTCGCCTCCTATTATCTGACCGGCTTCCTGCACGAGCGCCCGCTGGCCGAGCTGCGCGCCGATCTCGGCCGGCTCGGCATCGCCCGCGCCGAGAGCGTCTATGAGCCCGAGGACCACATCGCTTTCCTCTGCGAGACGATGGCCGGGCTGCTGCGCGGCGGCGCGCCCGAGGAGGCGGAGCGCCTGTTCGAGCGGCATCTCCGCCCCTGGGCGGGGCGTTTCTTCGCCGATCTCTGCGTGGCCGAGAACGCGGTGTTCTACCGCGCCGTCGGCGGGCTGGGTCGCGCGTTGATGGATGTGGAACTGGCGGCGGCCGAGCTGCCCGCCTGAGGCTTCAACGGTTGACTGGGAAGGAGTTCGCCATGGCGAGCAACGAAGAAGCGAACACCAAGGGCGGCGCGAGCAAGCGCCGCGGCTTCCTCAAGACCCTGGGCATCGGCACGGCCGCGGCCGCGGCGGCGGCCTCGCCGGCGCTGGCGCAGCGCGCCGACAGCGTGCCGGCCCGCGAGGCCCGCAAGGAGAACGCCCAGCAGCGGGTGGCGGCCCGCTACCAGGCCAACTCCGCCCATGTGCAGAGCTTCTACCGCACCAACCGCTACGAGTACTGAGCGCCGGGAGAGGAAGAACAACAATGCTCATCAAGCGTTCCGACGGGGCCCGCGCGAAGCAGCGGCTCGCCTCGGCCTATCAGGGCCTCTCGGCCGGCGGCATGGATCGCCGCTCCTTCCTCAAGAGCGCCGGGCTTGCCGGCGCGGGCGTCGCGGCGCTGGCCGGCATCGCGCCGCGCATGGCCGAGGCGGCCGGCGCGGCCACGGGCGTGCATGACCTCTCCCGCCCCATCCAGCGGGTGAAGAATCTCTGCACCCACTGCTCGGTGGGCTGCACGGTGACGGCCGAGGTGCAGAACGGCGTCTGGGTCGGCCAGGAGCCGACCTGGGAGAGCCCGATCAACCGCGGCACGCATTGCGCCAAGGGCGCCTCGGTGCGCGAGCTGGTGCATGGCGATCGCCGGCTGAAGTATCCGATGAAGCTGGTGAACGGCCAGTGGCAGCGCATCACCTGGGACGTGGCAATGAGCGAGATCGCCGACCGGATGATGGCGATCCGCCAGGCTTCGGGCCCTGACTCCGTGTACTGGCTGGGCAGCGCCAAGTTCTCCAACGAGGGCGCCTATCTGTTCCGCAAGTTCGTCGCCTTCTGGGGCACGAACCACGTGGACCACCAGGCCCGCATCTGCCACTCCACGACGGTGGCGGGTGTGGCGAACACCTGGGGCTATGGCGCGCAGACCAACAGCTACAACGACATCCGCAACTCCAAGACCATGATCATCATGGGCGGGAACCCTGCGGAGGCGCATCCGGTCTCGCTGCAGCACGTGCTCTCCGGCAAGGAGATCAACCGTGCGAACCTGATCGTGATCGACCCGCGCTACACCCGCACGGCCGCCCACGCCACCGAGTATGTCCGCATCCGCCCGGGCACGGACATCCCGGTGATCTGGGGCATCCTCTGGCACATCTTCGAGAATGGCTGGGAGGACAAGGAGTTCATCCGCCAGCGCGTCTACGGCATGGACGAGATCCGCGCCGAGGTCGCGAAATGGAACCCGCAGGAGGTCGAGCGCGTGACCGGCGTGCCGGGGGCGCAGCTTCGGCGCGTGGCGGAGATGTTCGCCACGCAGAAGCCCTCCACGCTGATCTGGTGCATGGGCACCACGCAGAAGACGGTGGGCACGGCGAACGTCCGCGCCTACTCGGTGCTGCTGCTGGCCACCGGCAATGTGGGCGCCGAGGGGACGGGGGCGAACATCTTCCGCGGCCACTGCAACGTGCAGGGCGCCTCGGACTTCGGCCTCGATGTGGGCACGCTGCCCGCCTATTACGGGCTGGACGAGACGGCCTGGCGCCACTGGAGCCGCGTCTGGGGCGTGTCCTTCGAGTCCATGCGCGCGCGCTTCGACACGCCGCAGATGATGAACACGCCGGGCATCCCCTCCACGCGCTACATGGATGCCGTGCTGCTGCCGAAGGACCAGGTGCAGCAGCGTGACAACCTGAAGGGCATGATCGTGTTCGGCCACGGCGGCAACACCGTGACCCGCATGCCCGAGGCGCAGCGCGCCCTCGACGCGCTGGACCTGCTGGTGGTGGCCGACCCGCACCCCACCACCTTCGCGGTGCTGCACAACCGGCGCGAGAACACCTATCTGCTGCCCATCGCCACGCAGTTCGAGTGCTCGGGCAGCCGCACCAGCTCGAACCGCTCGGTGCAGTGGGGCGAGAAGATCGTGAACCCGATCTTCGAGAGCCGCACCGACTACCGCGTGATGTACGATCTCGCCAAGGCGCTGGACGCCGCGGCGCAGCGCCGGAACATGACCATCCGCTTCGCGGAGGACATGTTCAAGCACTACGACATCCAGAACGGCGAGCCGACGCCCGAGAGCATCCTGCGCGAGATCAACCGCGGCGCCTGGGGCACGGGCTACACCGGCATCAGCCCCGAGCGCCTGAAGCTGCACATGCAGCACCAGGACAAGTTCGACCTGGTGACCCTGCGCGCCAGGCCGGACGCGCCCGCCGAAATCCGCGGCGACTACTACGGCCTGCCCTGGCCCTGCTGGGGCACGCCGGAGCAGCGCCACCCCGGCAGCCACATCCTCTACAACACCAACCTTGCGGTGAAGGATGGCGGCGGCACCTTCCGTCCGCGCTTCGGCCTGGAGCGCAACGGCGTCACCCTGCTGGCCGAGGGCAGCTACTCGAAGGACAGCGACATCCGCGACGGCTACCCCGAGTTCACCGTGGCGCTGCTCAAGCGGCTGGGCTGGTATGACGAGCTGACGGCGGCCGAGAAGGCGACCATCGCCGAGATCGGCCAGGGCCTGGGCGGGGAGGACCGCGTCTCCTGGATGACGGACCTCTCGGGCGGCATCCAGCGCGTGGCCATCGCGCATGGCTGCTCGCCCTTCGGCAACGGCAAGGCCCGCGCCGTGGCCTGGAACCTGCCCGACCCCGTGCCGGTGCACCGCGAGCCGATCTACACGGCCCGCCCCGACCTGATCGCCCAGTATCCGACCCTGCCGGACCGGCGCGCCTTCCGCCTGCCGCATCTCGGCCAGTCGGTGCAGGCGCGCAGCCCGGAGGTGTTCCGCAACTTCCCGATCATCCTCACCTCCGGCCGCCTGGTCGAGTACGAGGGCGGCGGCGAGGAAACGCGCTCGAACAAGTGGCTGGCCGAGCTGCAGCAGGACATGTTCGTGGAGATCAACCCGGCCGACGCCGCGGCCCGCAACATCCGCGACGGCGGCTGGGTGTGGGTCACGGGGCCGGAGAACAACAGCCGCGCCCGGGTGAAGGCGCTGGTGACGGAGCGCGTGGGGCCCGGCGTGGCCTTCATGCCCTTCCACTTCGCCGGCTGGTTCATGGGCGAGGACCAGCGCCGCAAGTATCCGCAGGGGACGGACCCGGTGGTGCTCGGCGAATCCGTGAACGCCATCACCACCTACGGCTACGACCCCGTCACCTTCATGCAGGAGACGAAGGTCACGCTCTGCCAGATCCGTGCCGCCTAAGGGAGAACCAGAAACATGGCCCGCATGAAGTTCCTCTGCGACGCGGACCGCTGCATCGAGTGCAACGCCTGCGTCACCGCCTGCAAGAACGAGCACGAGGTGCCCTGGGGCATCAACCGGCGCCGCGTCGTCACCATCAATGACGGCCGGCCCGGCGAGCGCTCGATCTCCATGGCCTGCATGCACTGTACGGACGCGCCCTGCGCGGCCGTGTGCCCCGTGTCCTGCTTCTACACGACGGCGGACGCCATCGTGCTGCACGACAAGGATCTGTGCATCGGCTGCGGCTACTGCTTCTACGCCTGCCCCTTCGGCGCGCCGCAGTATCCGCGCGTCGGCAACTTCGGTGGCCGCGGCAAGATGGACAAGTGCACCTATTGCGCGGGCGGCCCGCAGCAGGACAACACGCGCGTCGAGTACACGCAGTACGGCTCCAACCGCATCGCCGAGGGCAAGCTGCCCCTCTGCGCGGAGATGTGCTCGACCAAGGCGCTGCTCGCCGGCGATGGCGAGATGATCGCCACCATCTACCGCGAGCGCGTGCAGCGCCGCGGCTATGGCTCGGGCGCCTGGGGCTGGCGCACGGCCTATCGCACCACCGTCAACGTCTGATCGTCCGGCGGCCCGGGAGGGGTCCCGGGCCGCTTCCCCTTCTCTCGCCGCGCGGCCGCTTTGCCGGGGCCGTGCGGATCGGAACCGGGCAGAGACCCGCTGATCCGGAGGAAGTCACATGCGGCGCATCCTTCTCGCACCCTTCATGGTGCTGTTCCTGGCGCTGGCCGCGCCCGGCCTGGTGGGCGGCGCCTTCGCGCAGCCGGCCGCCGGCGCGCGCGGCGCGATCTCGGCCGAGGAGCTCGAGCTCCAGCGCATGCTCCAGGGCGGGCGCATCGAGGGGCGCACCACGCTGCCCGACGCGCAGTCCGAGGTGCTGATCCAGCCGGCCGGCAAGGCCTGGCGCGATTTCCACAATGTCACGCTCGCCTGGGTGGGCGGCATCGCGGTGGGCGGCATGCTGCTCATCCTCGTCGCCTTCTACCTTGGCCGCGGGAAGATCATGGTGGAGGGCGGGCTTTCGGGCCGCACCATCCAGCGCTTCAACCTGTTCGAGCGCGCCAACCACTGGATGGTCGCCTCCTGCTTCATCGTGCTGGGGCTGACGGGGCTGAACCTGACGTTCGGCCGCCACCTGCTGCTGCCCATCGTCGGGCCCGAGGCCTTCACCGCCATCTCGCTCTACGGGAAGGTGCTGCACAACTTCCTCGCCTTCCCCTTCACGCTCGGCATCGTGCTGATGCTGCTGCTCTGGGTGAAGGACAACATCCCCAACGGCCGCGATATCGAATGGTTCAAGCAGGGCGGCGGGCTGATCGGGAAGGGCCATCCCAAGGCCGGGCGCTTCAACGCGGGCCAGAAGATGGTGTTCTGGATCACCACGCTGGGCGGCGCGGCGGTGGCCGTCTCGGGCTATCTGCTGATCTTCCCCTTCTGGGGCGAGTTCGGCGTGGCCGAGATGCAGCTCGCGCACATCGTGCACTCCATCATCTCGGTGCTGATGATCGCGGCGATGCTCGCGCACATCTACATCGGCTCCATCGGCATGGAGGGCGCCTTCGACGCCATGGGCACCGGCCAGGTGGACCTGAACTGGGCGAAGGAGCACCACGGGCTCTGGGTCGAGGAGCAGCAGAAGCGCGAGGCCGCGGCCCTGCGCGGCGCGCAGCCCGCGGAGTGAGGTCCGCCCCATGCGGGTGATCGGCCTCGCCGGCTGGAGCGGGGCCGGCAAGACCACGCTCTTGACGAAACTCATCCCCTGCCTCACCGGGCAGGGGATTTCCGTCTCCACCCTCAAGCACGCGCATCACCGCTTCGACCTGGACCAGCCGGGCAAGGACAGCCACGCCCACCGCATGGCGGGCGCCTGCCAGGTTCTGATCTCCTCCGCGAACCGCTGGGCGCTGATGAGCGAGCTGCGCGGCGCGCCCGAGCCGGGGCTGCGCACGCTGCTCGCGAAGCTCGACCCGGTGGACCTCGTGATCATCGAGGGCTTCAAGCGCGACACCCACCCGAAGATCGAGGTGCACCGCGCCGCCAACGGCAAGCCCTGGATCTTCCCCGAGGATCCCATGGTGCGCGCGGTGGCGAGCGACACGCCCCCGCCCGAGGGCGCGCCCGAATCCTTCCACCTGGACGACGCGCCGGCCATCGCCGCCGCCCTGCTGCGCCTCGCGGTCCCGCGCGACGCGCTGTAGGAAAGGGGCATGGCCCAGCTCTCGGACGACTGCTTCGCCTTCGGCGGCGCGCTGCTCTCCGTCGAGGCCGCGCAGGCGATGATCCTGGAGCGGCTCTCGCCCCTGCCGGGCGTGGAGGAGGTGGCGCTGCCCGCCGCGCTGGGCCGCGTGCTGGCCGGCCCGCTCATCGCGCGCAGCCCGCTGCCGCCCTTCTTCAACTCGGCGGTGGACGGCTACGCCTTCCGCCACGCGGACCTGAGGCCGGGCGCGGAGACGCGGCTCGCGCTCGCCGGGCGCATCGCGGCGGGGGGGCGCGGCGGGCCCCTCGCCCCCGGCACGGCGGCGCGCATCTTCACCGGCGCGCCCATGCCCGAGGGCGCGGACACGGTGATGATGCAGGAGGATGCGCGGCTGGAGGGCGAGGCGCTGCTGCTGCCCCCGGGCCTCAAGCCCGGCGCCAACTGCCGCCCGGCCGGCGAGGAC
>JBKBSR010000032.1:0-14541 GCA_046291055.1 Roseococcus sp. | reverse complement strand
ATCGAATGTAAAATCTGAAACCAGCATTTCTTCTTTTACATAAGTATTGTATGAATTTAGCGTACGAATAAAAATTGTTCTTTCTTTACTCATATTTCCAAAAAGGTAAGAGGCATTAAACCGCCGCCACGCGCCGGCGCATCCTCGACGCCGCGCTGGCCGAGTTCGCCGCCAAGGGCCTCGCCGGCGCGCGGGTGGACGAGATCGCCGCCCGCGCGGGCGTGAACAAGCGCATGCTCTACGCGCATTTCGGCGCGAAGGAGGATCTCTGGCTGGCCGCGCTGGAGGCCGCCTACGCCGCCAAGCGCGCGGAGGAGGAGCGGCTGGACGTGGCGCATCTTCCCCCGCGCGAGGCGATGGCGCGCCTCGTCTCCTTCAACCTGCGCTACACGGCCGAACATCCCGAGTTCGTCGCGCTGCTGAACGAGGAGAACCTGCACCGCGCCGCGCATCTGCGCCGCAGCCGCGACGTGCCGGCGCTCTACTCGCCGCTGACGGGCATGCTGCGCGAGGTGCTGGCGCGCGGCGCCGCGCAGGGCCTGTTCCGCACCGACGCGGACCCGCTGCAGCTCTACCTCTCCATCGTGGCGCTCGGCCACTTCACGGTGGCGAACCGCCACACCCTCTCCGCCCTGTTCGGAGAGGATCTGGGCAGCGAGGCGGCGCTGGCGGCGCGCGAGGCGCATGCGGTGGCGATGGTGCTGGGCTATCTGCGGCCCTGACGGGCTTGACTCCGCCCGCGCGCCGCGCGAAGTAACCAGGCAGTTACTTCAGGAGGGAACGGCCATGGCCGAGCGCCGCATCGGCATCATCATGAACGGCGTCACCGGGCGCATGGGCATGAACCAGCACCTGATCCGCTCCATCGCGGCCATCCGCGCCGAGGGCGGCCTGCGGCTCGCCAACGGCGACGTGCTGATGCCCGACCCGGTGCTGACCGGCCGCAACCGCGCCAAGCTGGAGGCGCTGGCCCGCGCGCACGGCATCGCGCGCGTGAGCACCGACCTCGAGGCCTGCCTCGCGGACCCGAAGGACGAGATCTTCTTCGACGCGGCGACCACGCGGCTCCGCGCCGGGCTGATCCGCAAGGCCATCGCCGCCGGCAAGCACGTCTATTGCGAGAAGCCCACCGCCGACACGCTGGAGGACGCGCTGGAGCTGGCGCGACTGGCGAAGCAGGCCGGCATCAAGCACGGGGTGGTGCAGGACAAGCTCTTCCTGCCCGGGCTGCGCAAGCTGAAGATGGTGATCGACAGCGGCTTCCTCGGCCGCATCCTCTCGGTGCGCGGCGAGTTCGGCTACTGGGTCTTCGAGGGCGACCTGCAGCCCACGCAGCGCCCCTCCTGGAACTACAAGCTGGCCGAGGGCGGGGGCATCATCCTCGACATGCTCTGCCACTGGCGCTACGTGCTGGACAACCTGTTCGGCGAGGTCGAGAGCGTCTCCTGCCTCGGCGCCACGCACATCCCGCGCCGCGTGCAGGAGGATGGTTCCTTCTACGACGCCGACGCCGACGACGCGGCCTACGCCACCTTCCAGCTCGCGGGCGGCGTGATCGCGCAGATCAACTCCTCCTGGTGCACGCGCGTGCGGCGCGACGACCTCGTGACCTTCCATGTGGACGGCACCCATGGCAGCGCGGTGGCGGGCCTGACCGAGTGCTGGACCCAGGCGCGGGTGAACACGCCCAAGCCCGTCTGGAACCCCGACGTGCCGCAGACCATCAACTTCTTCGAGGGCTGGCAGAAGGTGCCCGACACCCAGCCCTATCCCAACGGCTTCCGCGCCCAGTGGGAGCTGTTCCTGCGCCATGTCGCGGGCGAGGTGGCGGAGTATCCCTGGAACCTGCTGGCCGGGGCGAAGGGCGTGCAGCTCGCCATGGCCGGGCTGCAGTCCTGGCGCGAGCGCCGCTGGGTGGACCTGCCGAAGCTGGAGGCCTGAGCATGCCGAGCATCCGCCTGCCCACCCCCGATGGGCTGCAGGATTTCGCGCTCTCCGCCCCGCGCGACTTCCCGCGCGCCACGCCGCCCTTCCCACGCGTGGCGCTGGCGGCGGCGCATGTGGTGGCCGACCCGCTGGCCGAGCAGGATCCCTGGCTGGAGGCGAAGCTTGACTGGGAGCGCACCATCGCCTTCCGCAAGCATCTCTGGTCGCTCGGCCTCGGGGTGGCCGAGGCGATGGACACGGCGCAGCGCGGCATGGGCCTCGACTGGACGGCGGCGCGGCAGCTCATCCGCCTGAGCATCGAGGCGGCGAAGGAGGTGCCGGGCGCGGTGCTGGCGAGCGGCGCGGGCACCGATCACCTGGCCCCCGGCCCGGATGTCACCGTGGACGATGTGATCCGCGCCTATGAGGAGCAGTGCGCCGCCGTGGAGGGCATGGGCGGGCGCATCATCCTCATGGCCTCGCGCGCGCTGGCCAAGGCCGCGCGCGGCCCGGACGACTATGTGCGGGTCTATGACCGCATCCTCTCCCAGGTGAAGGCGCCGGTGATCATCCACTGGCTGGGCGAGATGTTCGACCCCGCGCTGGAGGGCTACTGGGGCCACGCCGACCACATGCAGGCGATGGAGGTGGCGCTCGATGTCATCGCCGCCCATGCCGACAAGGTGGACGGCGTGAAGATCTCGCTGCTTGACGACAGGAAGGAGATCGCCATGCGCCGCCGCCTGCCGAAGGGCGTGCGGATGTACACCGGCGACGACTTCAACTACGCCGAACTGATCGCGGGGGACGAACAGGGCCATTCGGACGCGCTGCTGGGCATCTTCGACCCCATCGCGCCGGCGGTGGGCGGGGCGCTGGCCGCGCTCTCGCGCAACGATCTCGCGACCTTCCACGACATCCTGGCGCCGACGGTGCCGCTCTCGCGGCACATCTTCAAGGCGCCCACGCGCTTCTACAAAACGGGCGTGGTGTTCATGGCCTGGCTGAACGGCCACCAGGACCATTTCGTGATGGTGGGCGGGCAGCAGAGCACGCGCTCCATCCAGCACTTCGCCGAGCTGTTCCGCCTGGCCGACTGCGCCGGTCTGCTGCGCGACCCCGAGCTCGCCGTGGCGCGGATGCGCCAGCTCCTCGCGCTGCACGGCGTGGCATGACCAACCCTGCTCCCCTCTCCCTCAACACCGTGACGGTGAAGGAACGCTGGGGCCTCGCCGAGTGCATCGAGGGCTGCGCGCGGCACGGCATCCCGGGCATCTCGCCCTGGCGGGACGTGCTGCACGCCATGGGCGTGGAGGCCGCGGCCCGGCGCATCCGCGAGGCGGGGCTGACGGTCACCGGGCTCTGCCGCGGCGGGATGTTTCCCGCGACCGATGCGGCCGGCCGCCGCGCCGCCATAGAGGACAACCGGCGCGCCATCGAGGAGGCGCATGCGCTGGGGGCGGCCTGCCTCGTCATGGTCTGCGGCGGGCTGCCGCCGGGCTCCAAGGATCTGCCCGGCGCGCGCGCCATGGTGCGCGAGGGGCTGGAGGCCATCCTCCCCGAGGCCCGCGCCGCCGGCGTCACCCTGGCGCTCGAACCGCTCCACCCGATGACCTGCGCCGACCGCTCGGTGCTCTCCACCCTCGCCCAGGCGCTCGATCTCTGCGACGCGCTGGGCGAGGGGGTGGGTGTTGCGGTGGATGTCTATCACGTCTGGTGGGATCCGGCGCTGGAGGCGCAGATGCGCCGCGCGGCGGGCCGCATCGCCGCCTTCCACGCCTGCGACTGGCTGGTGCCGACCACCGATCTCGTCTTCGACCGCGGCATGCCGGGCGATGGGGTGATCGACATCGCCGCCATCCGCCGCATGGCCGAGGCTGCGGGCTATCGCGGCTTCACCGAGGTGGAGCTGCTCTCCCGCCGCTGGTGGGGCGAGGATCCGGACCATGTTCTGCACGTGATCAGGGAGCGCCACGCGGCGATGGCTTGAGTCCGGCCGCGCGGAGGGCAGAATGGCGGGCGGACATGGAGGAAACGCCGATGCCCCTCTCCCGCCGGCTTGCGCTCGCTCTGCCCGCCCTCGCCCTTCCCTCCGCCGGCCGCGCGCAGGGCTGGGCGCCCACCCGGCCCATCCGCTTCGTGGTGCCCTTCGCCCCCGGCGGCGCCACCGACATCGTGGCCCGTGTCCTCGCCGAGCCGATGGCCGAGCGGCTGGGCCAGCCCGTGCCGGTGGAGAACCGCACCGGCGCGGGCGGCAATGTCGGCGTGGAGAACGTGGTGCGCAGCGCGCCCGACGGCCACAGCCTGCTGATGGGCACCACCGGCACGCTGACCATCAACCCGCACCTCTACAGCAACATGAGCTTCAACCCGCTGACGGACCTCGCCCCCGTCGGCCTCGCCTTCGGCACGGACCATGTGCTGATCGTCCATCCGAGCGTGCCGGCGCAGACGGCGCAGGAGTTCCTGGCGCTGGCGCGGGCGCGACCCGGGCAGCTCTCCTACGGCTCGGGCGGCAACGGCACCTCGACGCACACGGTGGCGGAATTGTTCAAGCTGGTGGCGCAGGTGGACATCCAGCACGTGCCCTATCGCGGCTCCGCCCCCGCGCTGAACGACACGGTGGCGGGCAATGTGCAGGCGATGCTCGACCAGGTCGCGAGCGCGCTGCCGATGATCCAGGCGGGGCGGGTGCGCGCCCTGGCGGTGACCGGGGCGCGCCGCCACCCCGCCCTGCCCCAGGTGCCGACGGTGGCCGAGATCGGCCTGCCCGCGGCCGAGGCCTCCTCCTGGGGCGCGGTGATGGCGCCCGCCGGCACCCCCGCCCCGGTGATCGAGCGCCTCAACGCCGTGCTGCGCGAGGCGCTGGCCCTGCAGACCGTGAAGGACCGTCTCGCCCAGGTGGGCGCGGAGGCGATGACCTCCACCCCGCAGGAACTGGCCGCCTATCTGCGCGCCGAGACGGAGAAATGGGGCCGCGTGGTGCGCGAGGCGCGCATCACCCTGAACTGAGCGCCCGGGCCGGCGGCCAGGCGGCCCGCGCCATGGGCCGCATCGCCGACAGCTCGGGCAGCACGGCGCTGCCGAAGCCGGGGGCGGCGAGGCTGCCGATCTCGAGCAGCCCCTCGCGGATCGCAAGGCGCGGGCCCTGCGGGGTGGCGGCGTAGAGATCGGAATGCGCGGCGAGGAAGCGCGCCGCATCCCCCTCGGGCTGCCCGGCGAAGCCCGCGACGAAATGGTGCCCGTTGCGCTCCACATGCGCCAGGCCGAGCGCGCCGACCAGCGCCAGATCCTGCTGCACGCAGAGCCCCGCGAGGGTGGTGAGATCCTCCGCCGAGAGGAAGTGGCGCGGCGCGGGCAGCGCCGCGTTCCAGGCCCGGCAGCGCGCGAGATTGATCAGCGAGCGCCAGAACCCCTTGCAGGCCTTGGTGGAGACGCCGGCATAGCCGAGCCCGCGCGCGATCACGAAGGCCTCCAGCGGCCCGTCGCTCTCGTCGATGATCACGGGGCGCTCGGCGGCCAGCGCCGCGATGCCCGCCTCCAGCGCGCGGGCGCGCGTCACCGGCTGCTCGATATAGGCCACGGCGGCGGTGAGGCGCCGCAGCCGCGGCTCCGCCCGCATGGCGCGCCACAGCGCCAGCGCCCCTTCGGCGTCCTGATACTGCTCGTTGCCGTCGAGGGTGACGTGGTAGCCGTGCAGCCGATCGAGCACCGAGGCGATGCGGCAGAGGCGGTCCACATCCGCCCGCACATCGCCGCCCACCTTCAGCTTCCACCAGGCGTGGCGATAGGTGGCGGCCACCTCCTCCAGCGTCTGCGGCAGCCCGTCCCGCACCGGCTCCGTCACATCGGCGGCGGTGATGGGATCGAGCAGCCCGACCGTGTGGCGCGCGTGGATGCGCGAGGGCGCGGGGGTGGCGGCGAGCAGGGCGCGCGCGTCGAGCCCCGCGAGTTCGGGCGCCAGCCGCGCGGGCGCGAAGCCGCCCAGATCGGCGCGCAGCCCCTCGTGGAAGGCGAGGCCCGCGCAGCGCAGCAGCGCGTCGAAGCCGGCGCGGTCCAGCAGCGCGCGGCCGAAGCCCGCCACCAGCGGATCGAGACCCTCCGCGGCGCAGGCGGCGAGATGGGCCGGATAGGCGGCGGCGAAATGGCCGAAGGCGGTGTCGGCCGGCGCAGCCAGCGCCTGTTCCATGGCGATCTCCACCGTGCGGCGGAGCTGGTGCTGGTTGTCGGCGTCGGAGAGCGCCGGGTTCTTGTCGAACCATTTGGCGGCCAGCGTCTCGGCCGCCATGCCCTCGGCCTCGCGCCCGTCCTCGGTGCGGATGCGCGCGCGCAGCACGCATTGGGTGCCGTCGCGCACCGTGATCACGCCGAAGCGGAAGGGCAGGCGCAGGGTGAAGTCCCACTCGAAGGCGTCGAGGGCGAGAAAGCGGAACTTCATGGGCCGAGCCCCTCCTGGATGCCGCGCAGATGGCCGATGGCGCGGGCGGCGCAGGTCGGGCCATCCGGGACGTAGTCGAAGGGCTCCACCGCCGCATCGCCGGCATAGCCGCCCTCGCGCAGCGCGGCGAGGATGGGGGCGAAGCGGTCCTCGCCCTGGCCGGGGGCGCGGCGGTTGCGGTCGTTCAGGTGGATGTGCGCGATCAGGCCGGAGGGCAGGTGGCGGCGCAGCAGGGCCGGAACCGGCTCGGCCTCGCCCCGCCCGGCGGCGCTGACGTCGAGCATGGCGGCCAGCGCCGGATGGCCGATGCGCCGCACGATCGCCAGCGCCTCGGCGAGGCTGGCGGCCCAGTTGGTCTGGCCGGGGTCGAGCGGCTCGAGGATGTAGGTCAGCCCGGCCTTCCCCGCCTCCTCGGCGGCCGCGGCCAGCGCCGCCTCGGCCCGCGCCGCGTCGCCCGGCCCGCGCAGGCGGCGCTGCGCCGGGGAGCCATGCACGAGCCAGCGCGCCCCGAGATCGGCGGCGAGGCCGATCAGGCGGCGCATCACCTCCACTGTCTCGGCGTGGCGGTCGGGCTCGGTGATGGAGAGGCCCGGCGGCGCGACCAGCAGCCAATGCAGGCCGAGGATGGGCGCGCCCTCCTCGCGGGCGATGCGGCGCGCCTCGGCGCGGCGGGCGGCGGGCAGCAGGTGCGGCGCCTCCGCGTCCAGGGTGAAAGGGGCGAGTTCCAGCCCGTCATAGCCGAGCGCCGCCGCCAGCGCCGCCTGGCGGGCGAAGGGAAGCTCCCGCAGCACCTCGTTGCAGAGCGCGATCCGCATGGCCCCGTCTCCCTCCTCGCGGCCCATCCTGGCGCGGCGGCGGAAACGACGAAAGCGCCGCCCCCCAGGCGGGAGGCGGCGCTGTCGAACCTTGCAGGCGCCCCGGCGCGGGGCGCGAGGCGTCAGCCCTGGCGGGCCTTCATCCGCGGGTTCTTCTTGTTGAGCACATAGAGCCGGCCGCGGCGGCGGACGACGACGCAGTTCTTGTCCCGCGCCTTGGCGGACTTCAGGCTGTTGCGGATCTTCATGGCGCGGAACCCACCGACCGACAGAAAGGAGTGCGGGGCGCGGCCACCCGCGCTCCGGGAGGCGGCGGAATAGCCGCGCCGCCCGGCGGAGTCAACGCGGTGCATCCCGCGCTTGCGGGGGCGGGGCGCGGCGGGGCAGCCTCGGCCCGACGCGGCGGAGCCCTGTTCCATGCTGGCCATGACCTTCCTCATCCTCGCCTCTGCGCTCTGGGTGGCGGCGCATGTCGGGATCGCGGGCACGGCGCTGCGCGCGCGGATCGTGGCGCGCACCGGCGAGGCGGGGTTCCGCATCGGCTATTCCCTCCTCTCCGTCGCGATCATCGTTCTGCTGGTGCAGGCCTGGGGCGCGGCGCCGGTGGTGGCGCTGTGGTTCGCGCCGGACTGGCTGCGCTGGCTGCTGGCGCTGGCCATGCTGCCGGCCTTCCTGCTCTTCGTCGCCTCGGTGGCGACGCCGAACCCGACCGCCGTGGCCGGAAGGCTGGACGAGGCGGGGCCGCGGGGCATCCAGCGCATCACGCGGCATCCGATGCTGTGGTCCTTCGCGCTCTGGGCGCTGGTGCATCTCATCGGCAAGGGCACGCTGGCGGGGCTGTTCTTCTTCGGGGCCTTCCTGGTGACGGCGCTGCTGGGCATGCCCTCGATCGACCGGAAACTCGCGGCGCGGGATCCGGCGCTGTGGGCGCGGCTCGCTCCGGCCACCTCCATCATCCCCTTCGCGGCCATCCTGGCGGGGCGGAACAGGCTGGCCCTGGGGGAGATCCCTCGCCTCGTGTGGATTCTGGGAGTCCTGGCCTGGGCGGGGATGCTGATCGCGCATCCCTGGCTGTTCGGCTATCCGGCCCTGATCCTCTGAGAGGGGCGGCATGACACGCCGCCCGAATCGCGCAGGCCGGCCTGGCGGGCGGCGGCCGCCGGCATGAGCACCCCTTGAAGCATTCCGGCGCGGCGGCCATTCCCTGCCCGGACCGTTTTCCAGGGGCGAATCCCGCATGCAGGAAGTTCTGACCGGCGCCGATTCGGGCGATGACCTGCGCGCGCGCGTGGCGCGGCTCGTCTCCTCCGCCCTGTTCCAGCGCGTGGTGATCGGGCTGATCCTCTTCAACGCCCTCACCCTGGGGCTGGAGACGAGCGAGAGCCTGATGGCCGCCCATGGCGGGCTGCTGCATGCGGTGGATGCGGTGCTGCTCTGGCTGTTCACGCTCGAGCTCGGCCTCCGGATCTACGCCTTCCGCGGCCGATTCTTCCGCGACCCCTGGGGGCTGTTCGACCTCGCGGTGGTCGCCATCGCCTGGATGCCGGCCACCGGGGCGCTGTCGGTGCTGCGCGCGCTGCGCGTGCTGCGCGTGCTGCGGCTGATCTCGGTGGTGCCCAGCCTGCGCGTGGTGGTGGAGGCGATGCTGCACGCCCTGCCGGGCATGGGCTCCATCGTGCTGCTGATGGCGCTGATCTTCTACGTCTTCGGCGTGATGGCCACCAAGCTCTACGGCGAGATCGCGCCCGAGCGCTTCGGCACGCTGGGCGAGAGCCTGTTCACCCTGTTCCAGATGATGACGCTGGAATCCTGGGCCGAGGCCAATGTCCGCCCCATCCTGGAGCACCAGCCCCTGGCCTGGCTGTTCTTCGTGCCCTTCATCCTGATCGCCACCTTCGTGGTGCTGAACCTGTTCATCGGCGTGATCGTGGACAGCATCCAGACGCTGCGCGCGCAGCGCGAGGAGGTGCGGGCCGAGGCGGTGGCGGCCGAGGCCCGCGCGCGGGAACAGGGCGAGGACATCGCCGCCATCCTCGCCGAGCTGCGCGCCCTGCGCGCGGAGGTCGCCGCGCTGCGCCGCGAAGGGGGCGCGCGGGGCTAGGCCGCGCCCGCCTGGCCGCGGAGCGCCGCCTCCGCCGCGTCCGCCAGGATGCGGATGGCCAGCGCGAGATCCTCCTCCTTCGTGTCCTCGCTCCAGTGGTGGCTGACGCCGCCGATGGAGGGCGCGAACAGCATCGCCATGGGCATGACGCGCGCCAGCACCTGCGCGTCGTGGATCGCGCCGGAGGGCATCGCCATCCAGGCGCCGGGGGCGTGGCGTTCCGCCGCGCCGCGCAGCGCCGCCTGCAGCGCCGGATCGGCCGGCGCGGCGAGGGAGCGGCTGATCTCCTCGAGCGTCAGCGCGCAGCGGTCGCGCCGGCCCACCTCCTGCACGATGCGCGCGAGCAGCGCCGAGAGGCGATCGAGCACCGCCTCGTCGAGGTCGCGGAACTGGAAGATCATCTCCGCCCGGCCGGCGATGATGTGCGGCTGGTTGGGCTCGATGGCGATGCGCCCGCAGGTCCAGACGGTGCGGGGGCCGACATGCATGGGAAAGCGCTCGTCCACCAGCGCCAGCACGCGCATCGCCGCCACCACCGCGTCCTTGCGCTCGGCCATGGTGGTGCCGCCCGTGTGGTCCTGCTGGCCGATGGCGGTGATGCGGAACACCCGCGCGCCGACGATGCCGGTGACGACGCCGCTGCGCATGCCCGCGGCCTCGAGCTGGGTGCCCTGCTCGATGTGCAGTTCCAGGAAGCCCAGATAGCGCGCGGGATCGAGCCGCAGCAGCGGCCGCCCCGCGAGCCCGGCGGCGCGCAGCGCCTCCGCCAGCGGCTGACCCGTGACGGCGTGGCGCGCCGCCGCCAGCTCCTCCGCCGGCAGCGCCCCGGTCATGGAGCGCGAGCCGAGCATGTTGCCGTAATGCCCCTCCTCGTCGGCGAAGGCGGCCACATCCACCGCGAGCCCCGCGCGGGCGAGGGCGAGGCCCGCCACCACGCCCAGCGCCCCGTCCAGCCAGCCGGCCTCGTTCTGCGTCTCGATGTGGCTGCCCACCAGCAGCTTGCGCCCCGGCCCCGGATGCCGGCCCAGCACATTGCCGAGCCCGTCCATCTCGGGCGCGAGGCCCAGCTCCTCCATCCGCGCCATCAGCCAGCGTCGGCTTTCCATGTCCTGCGGCGAGTAGGTGGGGCGGTGCACCCCGGTCTTGAACGCGCCGATGCGGCGCAGCGCGTGCAGGTCGGCGAGGAACCGCGCCGTGTCCACCTCAACCACGGAGATAGGCCTCCGCCGCATCGGCGAGGATGCGCAGGTTGAGCGCGAGATCCTCCTCCTTCGTGTCCTCGCTCCAGTGGTGGCTGACGCCGCCGATGGAGGGGGTGAACAGCATGGCCGCCGGCATCACGCGCGCCATGTACTGCGCGTCATGGCCCGCGCCCGAGGGCATGCGCGTCCACTGCCCCGGGGCGTGCCGCTCGGCGGCGGCGGCGAGCGCCTCCTGCATCGCGGGGTCGCAGGGGGCGGGCCTGGATTCGCTCATCGTCTCGAGCGTGGTGCGGGTGCGCTCGGTGCGGTTCATCTCCTGCACCACGCGCTGCAGGCATTCGCGCAGGCGCTCCAGCACCGCGGTGTCAATGTCGCGGAACTGGAAGAGCACCTCCGCCCGGCCCGGGATGATGGAGGGCGCGCCGGGCTCCAGCGCGATGCGCCCGCAGGTCCAGGTGCTGCGCGGGCCGCAAAGCATCGGGAACTCGCGGTCGATGCGCGCGAGCAGGCGCACCGCCGTCAGCCCCGCATCCTTGCGCTCGGCCATGGTGGTGCCGCCGGCGTGGTCCTGCATGCCCTCGATGATGAGGCGATACTGCCAGATGGCGACGATGCCCGTGACCACCCCCGCGCGCAGGCCCTGGGATTCAAGCTGCGTGCCCTGCTCGATGTGCATCTCGAAGAAGCCCTTGTAGCGCGCGGGATCGAGGCGCGGGCGCGGCAGCCCCTCGAGTCCGGCCTCGCGCAGCGCCTCGCGCAGCGGCTTGCCGTGGTAGCGGTTCTTCAGGCTGTCGATCTCGCTCTCCTCGAGCAGGCCGATGAGCGAGCGCGAGCCGATGAAGCTGCCGTAGTGGCCCTCCTCGTCGGCGAAGGCCACCACGTCCACCGGCAGCCCGGCGCGGGCCAGCGCCACGCCCGCCACCACGCCCAGCGCGCCGTCCAGCCAGCCCGCATGGTTCTGCGTCTCGATGTGGCTGCCGACGAGCAGCTTCGGCCCCGGCCCCGGATGCCGGCCGAAGACGTTGCCGATGCCGTCGATGCTGGGTTCGAGGCCCGCCTCGCGAAGGCGCGCCATCAGCCAGCGGCGGCTTTCCATGTCCTCGGGCGTGTAGGTGGGGCGATGCACGCCGGTCTTGTATTCTCCGATCCTGCGAAGCTCGTTGAGGTCCTTGAGGAAGCGATCGGCATCCACCTGCGCCATCGGCCAGTCTCCATGCTGTGGGCGCGACGATAGGCAAGCGCGGCCGGCGCGTCAGCCCTCGCCCAGAAGCTCGGCCAGCAGGGGGTTGGGGAAGCGGCGCGCGCGGGTGATGGCGTAGAAGAACTCGGCGAGGTTGGGCACGCGGCAGCGCTCCACCAGCAGCCCGGCGGCGAGCTCGTCGCGCACCACCACGGGCGGCACCAGCGTCACGCCCGGGCTTTCGCGGGCAAGCAGGCGCAGCATCGCCATGTCGTCCACTTCGGCGAGGATCAGCGGGCGGATCCCGGCCTCCTGCATGATGAGGTCGAAGCGCTGGCGGATCTGGCTCTGCCTGCCGGGGAGGAGCACCGGCGTCTCGCGCAGATCATCGGGGAAGCGGAAGGCGCGCGCGCGGCGCGCCTTGCGCGCGACGAGGCTGACCGGCTGCTCGTCCAGCAGGCGGCTGACCCAGGGGCTTTCCGCATCGCCCGGAACGGGGGCGTTGGAGAGCACCGCGTCCAGCGTCAGGGCGTCGAGCTGCGCGAGCAACTCCCTGAGCGGGCCGGAGCGCACCACCAGCTCCACATCGCCGCGGCCGATCAGCGGGCGCAGCAGCTCGAGCTGGAAGTTGCGCGAGAGGGTGGGGATGGCGCCGATGCGCAGCACGCGGCGCATCGCCGCGCGCTGGCCCTTGAGCGTGTCGAGCAGCTCCGCGCCGGTGCGGAAGATGGTCTCCGCGTGGTCGAGCGCGATGCGCCCGGCCTCGGTCAGCTCCATGCGCCGTCCCTTGCGCTCGAACAGGGCGTGGCCGAGCTGCGCCTCGAGCTGCCGGAGCTGCGTGGAGAGGGCGGATTGCGCCACGTTCAGCCGCCGCGCGGCGCGGGTGAGCGAGCCCTCCTGCGCGATGGCGTGGAACTGGCGCAGGTGGCGGAAGTTCAGCGCGGCCATCGGATCCTTCTCCAGAACAGAACGATAGCTTCCCGAAATTGAATTTTCCAGAAGCAAGCCGCGCCGCTAGGAAGCCGCGCCCGAACATTGCGGAATCGCCATGCTGCCCTGGTTGCTCGCCCTCGCGCCCCTCGCCCTGCTCAGCCTCGCCGCCGCGCCCGATGGCTGCGCCGACCGCTTCGCCAAGCTGATGCGCGGGGCCGCCCTGGTCGCCGCGGGCCTAGGGCTGCTGGTGGCGGTGCTGGGGGCGGGGCATCTCGCGCTCGTTGGCGGGCACAGCGGCTTCTGGATCCGCTACGATGCCGTCTCGGCCGTGATGCTGCTGCTGATCGGCTTCATCGGCGTGGTCGTCACCGCCTACAGCCGCCGCTACCTGGATGGCGATCCGGGCCAGGGCCGCTTCGCCAAGTGGCTGGCGCTGACGCTGGGCGCCGTCACCACGCTGGTGCTGGCGGGCAACATCCCGCTCTTCGCGCTGGCCTGGATCGGCACGAGCCTCGCGCTCGACCGGCTTCTGCTGTTCTACGCCGAGCGGCCGGGCGCGCAGCTCGCCTGGCGCAAGAAGTTCGTCGCCACCCGCGCGGCCGATGCGGCGCTGCTGCTCGGGCTCGCCCTGCTCGGCTGGCAGTTCGGCAGCCTCGAGATCGGCGCCGTCCTCGCCGGCGCCAAGGCGATGGCGGCCGAGGGCGCCGCGCCGGCCTCGCTGCATCTCGCCGCCTTCGCGCTGGCCGTGGCGGCGGTGCTCAAGTCCGCGCAGTTCCCGGTGCATGGCTGGCTGCCCGAGGTGATGGAGACGCCCACCCCGGTCTCCGCCCTGCTGCATGCGGGCATCATCAACGCCGGCGGCTTCCTGCTGGTGCGCATGGCGGAGGTGGTGGCGCTCTCCGCCGCCACGCTCGATGCGCTCGTGGTGATCGGCGCCGTCACGGCCGTCTTCGGCGCGGCGGTGATGCTGACGCAGACCAGCGTGAAGGTGAGCCTCGCCTGGTCCACCGTGGCGCAGATGGGCTTCATGGTGCTGCAGTGCGGGCTGGGCGCCTTCTCGGCGGCGCTGCTGCACATCGTGGCGCATGGGCTCTACAAGGCGCATGCCTTCCTCACCTCGGGCGGCGCGGCGCAGGGCCGCCGGCACGAGACGGACGCGCCGCTGACGCTGCCCGCGCTGCTGGCGGCGCTGGCCGCGGGGCTCGGCCTCACCGCGCTGGTCGCGCTCGCCTTCGACATGCCGGTGTGGACGCATCCGGGCGTGGCGGTGCTGGGCGCGGCGCTGATGCTGGGGCTCGCGCCCATGCTCGCCTCGGCGCTGCTCGCGCCGGGGGCGGGGCGCTTCGTCGCGCTGCGCGTCGCGGCCATCGCGCTCGCGGTCTGCGTCGCCTATTTCGGCCTGCAGGCGGGGGCGCAGGCGCTGCTCGGCCCCGTGCTGCCCGAGCAGGCGCCCGCGCGCGGCACCTTCGCGCTGCTGCTGAGCGCGCTGACGGTGGCCGCCTTCGCTGCGCTGCTGGTGCTGAACCTGCTGCGCCGCGCGCCCGATCCGCACGCCGCGATCCGCGCCCTCTACGTGCATCTGCACAACGGCCTCTACGTGAACGCCCTGGCCAACCGCGCCTTCCTGCGGCTCTGGCCCCTCCCGGCGACCAAGTGACAGGAGCGACCCGAGATGAGCGACATCCTCGACCGCCCGGCGGAGAGCGCCGCGACCGACCTCCTGCCCCTCCTGCGCCGCGTGGCGGGCCGCATCGCGCCGCTCTGGCCGCTGCAGGACTTCGTGGCGGTGAACCCCTTCCTCGGCCTCGCCGAGCAGCCCTTCGGCGCGGCTCTGGCGCGGCTCTCCGCCATCGGCGGCGTCGAGACGCTTCCCCCCCGCGCCGTCATCGCCGAGGCGCTGGCCGAGGGCCGGGTGACCGAGGCGGACCTCACGGCCGCGCTCGCCG
>JBKBSR010000384.1:0-2623 GCA_046291055.1 Roseococcus sp. | reverse complement strand
GCCGCGCGCGCTCCTCCGGATCGGCGATGATGGCGTTGAAGGCGGCGTTCAGCCGCTGCACCGCCGCGGGGGCCATGCCGGCGGGGCCGAGGCAGCCATACCATTCCACGATGTCGAAGCCCGGGAAGCCGGATTCGGCCACGGTGGGCACCTCGGGCAGATAGGCGGCGCGGCGCGCGGAGGTGACGGCGATGGCCCGCAGCGTGCCGTTGCGCACGAAGGGCAGGGTGGAGGAGGCGTTGCCGAACATGAGCTGGATGTGCCCGGCCGCGAGGTCCGCCAGCGCGGGCCCGCCGCCGCGATAGGGCGCGTGGACCATGTCGAGCCCGGCGGCGAGCTTGAACATCTCGCCCGAGATGTGCACGGCCGAGCCGATGCCGGGCGAGCCGAAGGTCAGCGCGCCGGGCCGCGCCCGCGCCAGCGCCACCAGCTCCGCCACGCTCTGCACGGGCAGCGAGGGATGCACCACGAGGATGTTGGCGACATCGGCCAGATGCACGATGGGCGCGAGGTCGCGGATCGGGTCATAGGGCTGGCGCGTGATCAGCGCGGCCGAGATCACCGTGCTCGTCACCATGCCGAAGGCGTGGCCGTCGGGGTTCATGCGCGCCATCTCGGCCGCGCCGATGGCGCCCGAGGCGCCGCCCCGGTTCTCCACCACCACCGGCTGGCCGAGCAGCGCGGCGAGGCGCGGCTGGAACTGCCGGGCCAGGATGTCGGTGGTGCCGCCAGGCGGCCAGGTGACGAGCAGGCGCAGCGGCCGGCTCGGGAAGCCCTGCGCCAGCGCCGGCGCGGCGAGGAGGGTGGCGAGCCCCGCCCCGATCAGGCTGCGTCGTTCCATTCCTCGTTCCTCCCTGTGGTTCATGCGGCGGACCAGCCGCCGTCGAGCGGCAGCGCCGCGCCGGTGATGTCGCGCCCCTCCGGCCCGCAGAGGAAGGCGGCCAGCGCGGCGACCGCGCCGGCCTCGACGAAGCGCCCGGAGGGCTGCTTGCCCGCGAGGAAGCGGCGCGCGGCCTCGGCCTCGCCGCAGCCCTCCCGCTGCATCAGGTCGCGCAGCCGCCCTTCGATGTTGGGCGTGAGCGTCGAACCCGGGCAGAGGGCGTTGCAGGTGATGCCGGTCGCGGCCGTTTCCAGCGCCACCGCGCGCGTCAGGCCGATCAGCGCCGTCTTGGTCACCACATAGCCCACGCGGTCCGCCGCGCCGACGAGCCCGTAGATGGAGGAGAGGTTGAGGATGCGCCCCCAGTTCCGCTCCCGCATTCCGGGCAACGCGCCGCGGATGAGGTGGAAGGCGGCGGTGAGGTTCACCGCGAGGTCCGTCTCCCAGGCCTCGGGCGGCATCTCCTCGATCGGGCCGAAATGCCGGGTGGCGGCGTTGTTCACCAGGATGTCGAGCGGCCCGGCCGCCTGGCCCAAGGCCTGCGCCGCCCCGGGCTCGGCGAGATCGGCGCGCAGGTAGCGCGCCCCGCCGGGCAGCCGCGCGGCCAGCGCCGCGCCCTCGGCCGGCGGCAGCAGCCCGTGCAGGGTCACCGCGCAGCCCAGCGCGGCCAGACGCTCGGCGATGGCGAGGCCGATGCCGCCGGTGGAGCCGGTGACGAGGGCGCGCCGGCCGGCGAGGGAGGGCGGGGGGTCTGCTACCGTTACCACGCCGATAGGGTAGGGCCCTTCCCGCGCGCCTCGCAAGGCGCTGCAAAGGGGCTTGTTGGTGGTGGGACCGATTGATACCGATATCACATCACGGAGGAGACGCCCCATGCCCCGCCTCGCCCGCCGCGGCCTCTTCGCCGCCGCCCTCGCGCTGCCCGCCGCCCCCGCCCTCGCCCAGCGCGGCTGGCCGCAGCGCCCGGTGCGCCTCGTCGTGCCCTACGCCGCGGGCGGCGGGACGGACATCTTCACCCGCGCGCTGGCCGAGGGGCTGCGCCCGCTGCTCGGCCAGCCCGTCGCGGTGGAGAACCGCAGCGGCGCGAACGGCATCGTGGGCAGCGAGTTCGTCGCGCGCGCCGAGGCGGATGGCGGCGTCTTCCTGGTGGACACGGGCGCCTTCACGCTGAACCCGCATGTCGTGCCGAGCCTGCCCTTCTCGCCGCAGCGGGACTTCCTGCCCATCGCCCAGCTCTCGCGCTTCCCGCTGATGATGACGGTGGCGAACAACCAGCCCTTCGCCGATGTGCGCGGGCTGGTGGCCGCGGCGCGCGCGGCGCCGCGCAGCATCGCCTTCGGCGCCTCCGACGCGGCGATCTCCTATGCCGGCAACCTCTTCGCCCGCCTCGCCGGGATCGAGATGGAGGAGGTCACCTACCGGGGCGCGGCGCCGATGCTGAACGACCTCATCGCGGGGCACCTGCCGGTGGGCTGGAACAGCACGGTGGCCGCGCTGCCGCATCTGCAGGCCGGGCGGCTGCGCGCCTTCGGCGTCACCACCGCCCGGCGCTCGGCCCTGGCGCCCGATGTGCCCACGCTGCAGGAGGCGGGCGTGCCCGGCTACGAGTTCGCGGGCTGGTATGGCATGGTCGCGCCCGCGCGGCTCGATCCCGCCATCGCCCAGGCGATGTGGGCGGCCGTCCGGCAGGCGCTGCAGGACCCGGCCATCCGCCCGCGGCTGCTCGCCATCGGCGCCGATCTT
>JBKBSR010000031.1:0-14704 GCA_046291055.1 Roseococcus sp. | reverse complement strand
GCCTCCAGCCTCTCGCCGCCCGCGCGCACGCCCGTGACGCGCAGGCCCTCGGTGGTGAGCGCCTCCACCCGCGCGCGGCGGATCGCGCCCCCCATGCGCTCGACGCCGCGCGCCACCACCCGCGCATGGCGCAGCGGGTTCACGCAATGCCCCTGCCGCGGCAGGAAGACGCCGACGCGGTAGGCCGCGCTCACCTCCGGCTCCAGCGCCAGCACGCCCGCGCGGTCCAGCACCTGCATCTCGAGGCCGTGCGCGCGGCGCAGCGCCCAGGCGGCCTCGTCCTTCGCCAGATGCGCCTCGTCGCGGTAGAGGTAGAGCTGGCCCTCGTCGCGGAACAGCTCGAGCGCGCCCTCGGCGCGCAGGATGTCGCGGTGGCGCTCCTCCGCGCCGGCGAGGAGCTGCGCCATGCCGTCGGCGATCTCGCGCACGCGCGCGGGCCGCGCGCTCAGCACGAAGCGCCACAGCCAGGGCAGGGCGGCGGGCCAGTAGGGGGCGGGGATGTGCAGCGGCGCCTTGCGGTCGAGCAGCATCCGCGGCACCTCGGCGAGCACGCCGGGCATGGCGAGCGGCGCGACGCTGCCCGCCGAGATCGCCCCCGCATTGCCCGAGGAGGTTCCCTCGCCCGGGCCGTCGCGGTCCAGCACCGTCACCGCCGCGCCGTCGCGCTGCAGGAACCAGGCGACGCAGAGGCCGACGATGCCGGCGCCGACGACGATCACGCGGGGGCGCTGCTCCATGCGGCGATGGTCGCGCATCATTGACGCTGCGTCCATGCGCGCGGATATTTGGGCGAAAGCCGGAGGAACGTCATGCGCATCATCCCCAACAACACGGGGTTGGGCGCGCGCGTGGAGGGGATGGACCTCGCCGCGCCGCTGGCCGATGCCGATTTCCGCACGCTGCTGCGCGCGCTGGGCGAGCACGGCGTGCTGTGCTTCCCGGACCAGGATCTCGACGCCGCAGAGCTCTCGCGCTTCGGCGCGCGCTTCGGCGAGCTCGAGGTGAACGTGGCCAACATGTTCCATGCGCCCGGCCATCCGGAGGTGATGATCCTCTCCAACAAGCGCGACGCGGAAGGGCGGCCGCTCGGCCTCTCGGATGCCGGGCAGGGCTGGCACACGGACATGAGCTACGCGCGCGAGATCGCGCTGGCCAACGTGCTGCACGCGAAGGAGGTGCCGCTGCGCGAGGGCCGGCCGCTCGGCGACACGCAGTTCCGCAACATGCACGCCGCCTACGAGACGCTGCCCCCGGAGGTGCGCGACCGGCTGGAGGGGCGCAGCGCCATCCACGACTTCCAGAAGTTCTGGGACATGATGCGCATCCGCCCCGGCTCGATCCGCGGGCCGCTCACGCCCGAACAGCGCGCCAAGCGCCCGCCCGTGAGCCAGCCCGTCTTCCGCACCCATCCGATCACCGGCCGGCGCGTGCTCTACTGCAACCCGGGCTACGCGGTGCGGATCGAGGGGATGGAGGAGGCGGAGAGCGAGGCGCTGCTCGACTTCCTGTTCCGCCACCAGTCGCAGCCGCGCTTCCTGCACACCCATCGCTGGACGCCCGGCGACGTGCTGATGTGGGACAACATCGGCACCACCCACAACGCCGTGGCCGATTACGGGCCGGAGGAGCCGCGGTTCATCCTGCGCGTGCAGGTGATGGCGAGCCTCGACTACGCGGCCCTCGCCGCATGAGGCTCGCCACGCTGAAGGACGGGCGGCTCGCGGGCGTGCTGCCCGGGGCGCTCGTGCCGCTGCAGCAGGCGCTCTCGGCCGCGGGCGGGGGGACGCTGCCCGGCGAGATGCGCGCGCTGCTGGCCGAGGATGCCGCGCTGGTCGAGGCCGCGCGCGCCATCGCCTTCGCCGCGCGGCCGGAGAACGCGGGCCTTCGCCTTCCGCTGGACGAGGCGCTGCTGGATGCGCCGCTGCGCCCGGGCAAGATCGTCGGCGTGGGGCGCAACTACGCCGACCACGCGAAGGAGGTGGGCGGGCCGAGGCTGGAGGCGCCGCGGCTGTTCCTCAAGCCCGCCTCCTCGGTCTGCGGGCCGGGGACGGCCGTGCGCATCCCCCGCGCCGTGACCAAGCCCGACTGGGAGGCGGAGCTCGCGGTGGTGATCGGCGCGCCCGCCTTCGAGGTGGAGGAGCGCCGGGCGCTCGATCACGTCGCGGCCTACACCGCGCTCAACGATCTCTCGGCGCGCGAGTTCCAGTTCGACCAGCCCCTGCCGATGACGAGCTTCGCAAAGGGACTCGAGGGCTTCTGCCCGCTCGGCCCCTGGCTCGTCACCGCCGACGCCTTCGGCGAGCCCTGGGCGGTGGAGGTGCGCTGCGCGCTGAACGGCGAGGAGGTGCAGCGCGGCAACACGCGCGAGCTGATCCACTCCGTGCCCGCGCTGATCGCCTACATCAGCCGCTACATGCGCCTCGAGACGGGCGACGTGATCGCCACCGGCACGCCGGCGGGCTCCGGCCATTTCCGGAACCCGCCGCGCTATCTGAGGAGCGGCGACATGCTCGAGATCACCGTCTCCGGCATCGGCGCGCTGCGCCATTCCATCGCGTGAGGGAGACGCTGCCATGATCAGGCTTCTCGCCGCCTTCCTGCTCCTCGCGGCGCCGGCGCTGGCGCAGCCGCGCGCGCCGGGGACGGATTACCCGAACCGGCCGGTGCGGGTGGTGGTGGCCCTCGCCCCCGGCGGCAATGCGGACATCAACGCGCGGCTGGTCTCCGGCGCGCTCGCCGCCGCGCTCGGCCAGCAGTTCGTCGTGGAGAACCGCCCCTCGGGCGGCGGCGTGGTGGCCATGGAGACGGTGGCGCGCGCCGCGCCGGACGGCTACACGCTGCTGGTGGGCGCGCTCGGCTCGCACGCGCTGAACCTGGGGCTCTACCGCAACTTGCCGGTGCATCCGCTCACCGGGCTCGACCACATCACCATCAGCAGCGAGAGCGCGATCCTGGTCGCCGCGCACCCCTCCACGGGCTGGCGCAGCCTCGCCGAGATGCGCCGCGCGCTGGCCGAGCGGCCCGGGCATTACGTCTTCGGCTCCTCCGGCAACGGCACCACGGGGCACATCGCCGCCGCGCTGCTGCTGAGCCAGATGGGCGCGAGCGCGCAGCACGTGCCCTATCGCGGCTCGGCGGCCGCCTTCGCCGATCTCTCGGCCGGGCGCATCCATTTCCAGGCCGACACCATCTCCTTCCTCGAGCAGCATGTGCGCGCGGGCACGGTGACGGGGCTCGTCATCGGCACGCGCGCGCGCTCGCCCATGGCGCCCGATGTGCCGACGGCGGTGGAGGCCGGCGTGCCCGGCTTCCTCGCCACCACCTGGACGCCCTGGTCCACCGCGCCCGGCACGCCGCCCGCGATCCTCGATTTCCTGCAGCAGCAGATCGCGCGCAGCCTGGCCGAAGGGCCGGTGCGCGAACGGCTGCTCGCGCTCGGCAACACCATCCCCGAGGACATGACGCCCGCGCGCACCCGCGCCTTCATCGCCGCGGAGATCGAGAAATGGGTTCCCATCGTGCGCGCCAGCGGCGCCACGGTGGATTGAGGAACGCGACCGATGCTGCACGCGAGCGCGGACTCCGTCCGCCGGCAGATCGAGGCCATCCTGCAGGGCTGGGGCTGCCCCGCGCATCTCGCCGAGACCACCGCCGAGGTGATGGTCGAGACGGACCTCTCCGGCGTGGACAGCCACGGCGTCTCGATGCTGATGATGTACGAGGAGATGCACCGGCTGGGGCAGTTGCGCATCGCGGGCGAGCCCTTCCTGCGCCGGGACTTCGCGGCGACCGCGATGGTGGACGGGGCGGACGGGCTCGGCCATCCCGCCTCGGTGATGGCCATGAAGCTCGCCATCGAGAAGGCGCGCGCCTTCGGCGTGGGCGCGGTGGGGGTGGTGAACAGCCACCATTTCGGCGCGGCCGGATACTACGCGCGCATGGCCGCGACGGCGGGGCTGATCGGCATCGTCACCTCCTCGACGCGCGGCGTGATCATGGTGCCCCCGCGCGCGGCCGAGCCGGTGCTGGGCACCAACCCCATCGCCATCGCCGCGCCCGTGCCGGGCCAGCCGCCCATCCTCCTCGACATGGCGACCACCACCGTCGCGGGCAACAAGGTCAAGGTCCATCACCTGAAGGGGAAGGATCTGCCGCCCGGCTGGGTGGTGGACGGCGCGGGCCGGCCCGTGACCGATCACGCCGCCGCCATGGAGTTCGTCTTCCACCGCAGGGAGGGCGGGATCACGCCGCTCGGCGGGCCGGAGGAGACGGGCGGGCACAAGGGCTACGGGCTCGCGCTCATGGTGCATGTGCTGGCCGGCACGCTGGTGGGGGCGTCCTTCTCGCCCATCCGCAACCGCAGCCAGCGGCCGGACGAGCCGAACAACATCGGCCACCTCATGCTCGCGCTCGATCCGCGCGCCTTCCGCGACCGCGAGGGCTATGAGGCGGACATCGCCGCGGTGGTGGAGGTGCTGCGCGGCGTCGCGCCCGCCGATCCGGCGCGGCCCGTGCTGATCCCGGGCGATCCTGAGGAAGCGGCGCGCGCCGAACGCCTGGCCGGGGGCATTCCCATCCCCGAGAGCCTGGAGCGGCATCTGCGCGAGATCGCCGCCCGCGCCGGCGCGCCCTTCCTGCTGCAGCCGGCCTGATACGGGCGGCATGACATGCCGACCGTATCGCGCGCAGGGTTGGCGTGGCGGCTGCGCGCCAAAACAAAGCCATACCAGCGGCCGCACCCTATCTTCAGGAGTTAAGATCAGCGGCCGCTGGTATGAGGCGCGCGGCTCAGCCCGCGCGCAGCTCGGTGCGGAAGCTCTTGCTCACGATGCGCCAGCCCTCGCCGGTCCTGAGCAGCAGCAGATAGTCGGTGAACCAGCGCGGCGGGATGCAGCAGGCCACCTTCACGCAGGCCGCCTCCTCGCCCGCGAGGTCTATCGCGAGGATGCGGTCCTCGCGCAAGAGGCCCTGGGACTGCGCGGAGGGCCGCGCGCGCACCGCGGCGAGCCACTCCTCGCGCGGCAGGTCCGCCACCGCGCCGGCGCGCAGGCTGTAGAGATGCGCGCAGGGGTGGAAGGCGCGCGCGAGCTTCTCCGCATCGCCCTCGTGCAGCCCGTCGAGGTAGAGGCGCACCACCGCCTCGATGGCGGCGATCTCGGGCAGGGTGGGGGGCGCTTCGGGCATCACTCCGTCTCCTCGTTGCGGAACAGGCCGCGCGTGTCGATCAGCGGGCGGCCTTCGAGCCAGGCGCGCGGGATGCGCGCGAAGGCCGCATGGTCGGTCAACAGCAGCACGGCGCCGGGGGCGGCGAAAGCCTCCTCGAGCGCGACGAGCGGCGCCTCCAGCCCCTCGGGTGCGGCGGCGAGATGCGGCTCCACCGCCACGACGCGGCCCGGGAAGCGCCGCGCGAGCGCGGCGGTGATGGCGAGCGCGGGGCTCTCGCGCAGATCCTCCACATCGGCCTTGAAGGCGAGGCCGAGGCAGATCAGCCGCTCGCCCGCCTCGGCCAGCGCCGCGGCCCGGGCGATGACATGCGCGCGCTTCGCCGCGTCCACCGCGCGCGCGGCGGGGATGAGGCGCGCCGCCTCGGGCGCGGCGGCGGCGAGGAACCAGGGGTCCACCGCGATGCAATGCCCGCCCACCCCGGGCCCGGGCCTGAGAATGTTCACCCGCGGGTGGCGGTTGGCCAGCGCGATGACGCGCCAGACATCGAGGCCCCGCGCCTCGGCGATCAGCGAGAGCTCGTTGGCGAAGGCGATGTTCACGTCGCGGAAGGCGTTCTCGGCGAGCTTGACCATCTCCGCCGTCGCCGCATCCGTGCCCAGCACGGCGCCGCGCACGAAGCGGCGGTAGAAGGCCACCGCGCGGCGCGTCGCCTCGGGGGTGAGGCCGCCGGCCACGCGGTCGTTCTCCACGAGTTCGGTCATGATCCGCCCGGGCAGCACGCGCTCGGGGCCATAGGCGATATGCAGGGCCGAAAGGTCGGGCCGCAGCGCGCGCAGCCGCTCCGCCACCTGCGCGGTGGCGCCGATGGGGCTCGTGCTCTCGATCAGCACCAGGTTGTCCTCCGCCAGCGCCGGGGCGAGGGCGCGCGCGGCGGCGAAGACGTGCTCCAGCACCGGCGCGCGGTCGGGGCCGAGCGGCGTGGGCACGGCGATGAGGAACACCTCGGCCGGCGGCGGGGACTCGTGCAGGCTCAGAAGCCCGGTGCGCAGCCCGCGCTCCAGCAGCGCCTCCACCTCCGGCTCGGCGATGTGCGCGCGCCCGGCGCCGAGCTGCGCCAGCACCGCCGGGTTGCTGTCCACCCCCTGCACGCGGAAGCCCCGGCTGGCCAGCAGCGCGGCGGTGGGCAGGCCGATGTAGCCGAGGCCGAGGATGGTGACGCGGGGCAGCATGCGCCCATCCTGCCACGGGCGCGGGGCTTCCGCACCCGCGCGCGCCGCGCCACAAAGGCGGCGGAGGAGACCGCCATGACCCCGCGCCGCGCCCTGCTCGCCCTGCCCGCCCTCTGGCCCGCCCTCCGGCCGGCTCCGGCCGCCGCGCAGCCGGCCGCCCCGGCCTGGCCGCAGCGGCCCGTGCGCCTCGTCGTGCCCTATGCGGCCGGCGGGGGCACGGACATCCTGGCCCGGGCGCTGGCCGAGGCGCTGCGCCCCGCCCTGCCGCACCCGGTGGTGGTGGAGAACCGCGCCGGCGCGGCCGGCGTGATCGGCACGGAGATGGTGGTGCGCGCCGAGCCGGACGGGCAGACGCTGCTCATGGTCGTCTCCACCCATGTGATGAACCGCCACGTGATGGCGCAGCTTCCCTTCGACCCCATCCGCGACGTGACGCCGATCGCCATGCTCACGCGCAACACCATGGTGCTGGCGGCCAGCGCGGCCTTCCCCTTCACCGACCTGCGCGGCATGGCCGCCTATGCGCGCGCCAACCCCGCGCGGCTCTCCACCGGCAGCACCGAGGCGCTGTCGAGCTTCCTTGGCCAGGAACTCGCGCGCCGGCTCGGCATCGAGGTGCCCGACGTGCAGTATCGCTCGGGCGGGCAGCTCATGAACGACATCGTGGCCGGCCATCTGCCCATGGGCTGGACCAGCACGGCCAGCGCCATGCCCCATATGGGCACGGGGCGGGTGCGGGTTCTCGCCGTCTCCACCGCCACGCGCACGCCCTTCTTCCCCGATGTGCCGAGCGCGCAGGAGCAGGGTGTGGCGGAGTTCGACCTCGCGGGCTGGGTGGCGCTCTTCGGGCCGCCGCGCATGGCCGAGCCGCTCTCCGCGCGCATCCGCGAGGCCTTCGCCGCCGCCTTCCGCGACGAGACGCTGCGCCAGCGCCTGGCCAGCCTCGGCATCGAGCCCGATCTGCGCGACGGGGCGGGGCTGCTCGCCGCCATGCAGCGCGAGGACCGTCTCTGGGCCGCGGCGGCCGCCGCGGGCCACATCCAGCGCCAGCAATAGGAATACGCCATGGCCAATCCCGCCCTGCGCGCCGCCTTCGCGGCGAAGCGCTTCATCGTCGCCCCCGGCGTCTTCGACATGATCAGCGCGAAGATCGCCGACGGGCTGGGCTTCGACTGCCTCTACGGCACCGGCTTCGGCGCCGTCGCCTCGCATCTCGGCGTGGCGGATGCCGGCATCGCCACCTACACCGACATGGTGGCGCGCATGGGCCAGATGGCGCGCGGCTGCCGGACGCCCATGATCGCCGACGCCGATACGGGCTATGGCGGGCTGCTCAACGTGCGCCACACGGTGCAGGGCTACGAGGCGGCGGGGCTTTCGGGCATCCAGCTCGAGGACCAGGAGATGCCGAAGAAATGCGGCCACACCCCGGGCCGCCGCGTCATCCCCGCCGAGGAGATGGTGCTGAAGATCCGCGTCGCCGCCGAGGCGCGGCGCGATCCGGACTTCCTGATCGTCGCGCGCACCGACGCGCGCACCACCCTCGGCCTCGAGGAGGCGATCCGCCGCGGGCGGATGTACGGCGATGCGGGGGCGGACATCGTCTTCATCGAAAGCCCCGAGAGCGAGGCGGAGATGGCCGAGATCGGCCGCAGCATCGACAAGCCGCTGCTCGCCAACATGGTGGAGGGCGGGCGCACGCCCATCCTGCCCGCGGAGCGGCTCAAGGAGCTGGGCTACGCCATCGCCATCTATCCGGCGGTGGGCTTCCTCGCGGCCGCCGCGGCGCTGGAGCGCGCCTACGCGCACCTGAAATCCGCGGGCGACAGCCTGGCGCTCGGCGAATCCTACGGCTTCAAGCGCATGACGGAGCTGATGGGCTTCCCCGAGGTGTGGGAGTTCGAATCCCGCTGGGCCGCGAAGGAGGCCGCGGAATGAGGCCCGCGCCCGAGGCGCTGGTCTTCGACGTGTTCGGCACGGTGGTGGACTGGCGCAGCGGCGTGGCCCGCGCGCTGGCCCCCTTCCTCGCCGCCCATGGCCGGCCCGATCTCGATCCCTTCGCGCTCGCCGACGCCTGGCGCCGCCGCTACCAGCCCGCCATGGAGGAGGTGCGCTCCGGCCGCCGCCCCTTCACGCGGCTCGACGTGCTGCACCGGGAGAATCTCGAGCTGGTGCTGCGCGACCATGGGCTGGATCCCGCGCGCATGGCCGAGGCCGATCTCGATGATCTCAACCGCGCCTGGCACCGGCTCGACCCCTGGCCCGACGTGCTGCTCGGCCTGCATCGGCTGAAGCGGCGCTTCTTCATCGCCCCGCTCTCCAACGGCAACATCCTGCTGCTGGCGAACATGGCCAAGCGCGCCGGCCTGCCCTGGGACGCGATCCTGGGCGCGGAGCCCGTGCGGGCCTACAAGCCGCAGCCCGAGGCCTATCTGCGCACGGCGGACATCCTCGCCCTGCCGCCGGGGCGCGTCTGCCTCGTCGCCGCGCACAACGGGGATCTGGCGGCGGCCCGCGCCGCGGGGCTCGCCACCGCCTTCATCCCGCGCCCCACCGAGCACGGGCCGGGGCAGACGATCGACCTCGCACCCGAACAGGGCTGGGACTGGGTGGCGGAGGATTTCCTCGACCTCGCGGCGCAGCTCGGGGCGTGATCACCCCGGCCCCAGCAGCCCGTCGCGGAAGCCGGCGAAGCGCGCCGGGTCGGCCACCACGCGCGGCACCTTGTGCTGGCCCCCGCCCTTGCCGATCGCCTGCATCCAGGCGGCGAAGCGGCCCGGGGGCACCAGTTCCACCAGCGGGAGGGCGAGCTGTCCGCCCTCGCGGTGGGCGCGGTAGTCGTCGTTGCCCGCCATCAGCCGCGCATCCAGCCGCGCGGCCAGCGCCGCGGCGTCGCCGGCCGCCTCCGCCTCCGCCTCGATGATCCAGCGGTGGCGGCCGAGCCCGCCCTGCATCTCCGCGCCCACCATGAACTCGCGCCAGGGGACGCCTTCCAGCGCGGCGTGGATCTCCTCGCCCGAGAGGTGCTCGCCGAAGGCCGAGAGCGTCCAGGCGGTGCGGCCCGTCACCACCACGCGCGGCGGCGCAAGGCACGTGAAGCGCACCACATCGCCCACCACATGGCCGAACAGCCCCGCGCAGGTGGAGACGACGAGCGCGTAGTCCACGCCCGTCTCGACCTCGCCCACCGTCAGGCGACGCGGGGCGGGCGCGTCCAGCTCGCCCAGCGGGACGAACTCGAAGAACACGCCGCCGTCGAGGATCAGGCGCATCCCCGCCTCCTCGTCCGCATCGGCCACCGCGAAGAAACCCTCCGAGGCGGCGAAGACCTCACGCGTGTCGCAGCCCGGCGGCAGCAGGGCGAGGGTGCGCGCGCGATAGGGCGCCCAGGCCACCCCGCCATGGATGAGCAGGCCGAGATCGGGGAAGGGCGGCGCGCCGCGCGCCTCGGCCAGCCGCTCGAGCAGCAGCAGCAGCCAGGAGCAGGTGCCGCCCAGGATGCGCGCCTCGCGCGGGGCCTCGGCCACCATGCGCGCGAGCTTGCGCCCCCAGTCGGGCTCCAGCGCGAGGTCCGCGGGCGGCCAGCTCCAGGGGCGCAGGAAGGCGGGGATGGTGGCGGCCGCGATGCCGGAGAGATCCCCCGCCCGCACGCCCGGGGCGAGTTCGGCGAGCGCGGTGCTGCCGCCCAGCATGAAGCCCGGCCCCGCGAGGGACCGCGCGCCGGGGGTGTTGGCCAGGTGCCAGGCCAGCGTCTCCAGCGCGGCGGCGCGGTTGGCGCGGACCATCCCGGCGGTCACGGGAATGTGCTTGGTGGCGCCGGAGCTGGTGCCGGAGGAGAGGGCGAAGAAGGGCACGCGCCCGGGCCAGGAGACGTTCTCGAGCACCGGGAAGGCGGGCTTGAGGAACTCCTCCCACATCGCCTCGTAGCGGCGCAGCGGCACGGCGCGGGCGAAATCCGCATGGCCCGAGAGGCGCGCGAAGCCGTGCGCGCGGCCGAAGCGCGTGGGGGCGGCGCGCGCCAGCAGCCGGCGCAGCAGCGCCGCCTGCGCGGCCGCGGGGTCGAGCCGCCGCAGCCGCCGCAGCCGCCGCCACGCCGCGAGGCGCAGAAAGGGCGTGGCGTCGAAGGGAACGCTCATCGCCGCGCGGGCGAGAGCCGCGTCAGGTGCGGGAACTCCGCCGCCACCGTCGCGGGGCGCAGCGGCAGGCGGATCATGCGGCCCTCGCGCCACATCGGCACCTGGTCCGCGAAGGCGGCGCTGCCGAGCCAGCCATCCTGCCCGCCCCAGAGCACGAACCAGTTGGCGTCGGGGTCGCTCATGTCGGAGACGTGGCGGGCCATGGCGCCGAAGGTGACGGTGTGGCGGCCCTCGATCAAGCCGTGCGAGGTCTTCATCGGCGTCTCGCGCGAGCCGCCCACGGGGAAGTCGCCCAGCACGAAGCGCTCGCCGATCACGGGAAGCTGGCCGAGCAGATGGGCGGGGCGCATCCGGTGCAGGTCACCCCAGACGGCGCCGGGGGGCGCGAGGGCGGCGGCCTCGCGCGCGGCGGCGCCGAGCAGCGCGGCGCGCCGGGCGGGGTCGAGCGCGTCGAGGTCGCGCAGCAGGAAGGTGGTGAGGAAGTTCCAGCCCGTCTCCGGCCCGCGCGGCGCGAGGGCGCGGCTCTCGCCGTGCAGCGCGCGCACGAGGCGCGCGAGCAGCAGCTCGAACACAACGGGCGCACGGGCCTCGGCGGCGTAGTCGCCGTCCCAGCCGCGCAGGGGGGCGAGGAAGGCGGGCTCGGGCGCGCCGCCCGGCAGCGCGTCGAGGCGCGCGAGCAGCCCCGCCGCCAGCGCCTCGGCGCGCGGGGCGCGCGTGTCGCGCTGCAGGGCCATCAGATCCTCGGCGCTGATGCGCGCCCGCCCGGCCAGCGCGCCCTGCAGCCGCTGCACCCTGTCGCCGTCCGAGAAGAAATAGCCCACGGGCGGCGCCTCCTGCGTCCATTCGCGCGGGTTCTCGTTGGCCGAGGCGAGCACGCCCGAGGACGGGTTCACGAGGCGCGGCAGGCTGCGGCCGTCGCGCAACCGCCGCCAGGGCGCGGTGTGGGCGGGGTCGGCGGCGTCGAGCACCGGGCCTGCGGCGCGGAAGCCCGGCCGGTCGGGCAGGGTGGCGGCCATGAAGCGGCCGATGTTCCCCGCGCGGTCCGCCCAGAGCATGTTCTGCGCGCTGACGCCGAAATTCCCGAAGGCCGCCTCGAACTGCGCGCCGTCGCGCGCGCGCGCGCCGGCCAGCAGCGCCGTGATCTCGTCCGTCGGCTCATGGCCGATCCAGCGCAGCGCGAGGTCCCGCCCCGGGATCACCGGCGCGTCGGTGATCACCGGGCCCTGCTCCGTCATCCGCCAGCGGCGCGTGGCGGGGAACCAGAAGCGCTGGCGGATGCGCGCCTCCTCGGTGCGGAAGGCCTCGGGCGGCAGGCGGCTGACGTCGAAGAGCTCGCTGCTCGCCGCGCGCATGTTCGTCCCGCCCCAGGCGAGGTCCGGGTTGCGGCCGAAGCCGAGGAAGGGCAGCCCGGGCACCATGGCGCCCACCGCGTGGAAGGAGGGCGAGCGCATGCCCGCGATCAGCCACAGATTGGGCAGGAACAGGCCGAGATGCGGGTCGTTGGCGATCAGCGCCCCGCCCGAGGCGCTGCGCGCCCCGGCCACGGCCACGGTGTTGCTGCCCGCCCGCGCGCCGCCGGCGAGCACCCGCGCGAGCGGATCCTCGAGCGGGATGGCGCCGCTGCCCGCCTCCAGCACCCGCGCCCAGATCTGCCGGAAATCCGCCCGCTCGCGCTCGGGCAGCAGGGCGAACCAGGAGAGCCAGTTCACGTCGGTGCCGGCGAGGCGGCCGAGCGCGAGCATCTGCTCGGCCGTGTAGGGCTCGCGCCGCAGGCCGAGCAGCCCGGCCTCGGGTGGGCGGCGGGCGGGGGGCAGCGTGGCGTGGTTCACCCCGTCCACGAAGCGCTGCACGAGGCGGCGCGTCTCCTCCGGCCAGGCGGCGATGATGGCGGGGGCGGCGCGGCCGAAGCCCAGCGCGCGCAGCGCGTGGTCTATGTCGGCGGCCGGCGGGCCCGCCACCTCCGCGAGCCGCCCCTGGCTCGCGAGGCGCAGGAGCGCGATCTGCCCGCCGCGCAGATGCCCGTGCACGAGGCCGAGGGCGAAGAACAGGTCCTCGTCGGTCTCGGCCTCGATCCAGGGCACCATCTGCGCGTTCCAGCGGATGCTGACCGGGGCCGAGACGGGCGCGGAGGCGGGCAGGGCGGCGAGGCGCTGCTCGACCGTGACGGGCCGCGGGGCGAGCGCCGCGCAGCCGCAGAGCAGCAGCGCCAGCGCGCCGAGGAGGAGGTGTCTCATGCCCGCAAGGTCGGCCCGGGCGGGCCTTGCGCAAGGGGCCTAGCCGCGCCGCATGGCCCGCGTCAGCGCCGCCACCGGCAGCAGCCCCGCCAGCACGATGAGCAGGGCGGAGGTGCTCGCCTCCGCCAGCCGCTCGTCGGAGGCGAGGTTGTAGACGCGCACCGCCAGCGTGTCGAAGTCGAAGGGCCGCACGATCAGCGTGGCCGGCAGCTCCTTCATCGCGTCCACGAAGACGAGGATGGCGGCGGTGATCAGCGCGCCCCTGGAGAGCGGCGCCTCGACGCGCCGCACCGCCTCGCCCGGCCCGCAGCCGAGCGAGCGCGCGGCCATGTGGAAGGAGGGCTTGAGCCGCGCCAGCCCGCTTTCCACCGCCGAGAGCGCGACGCCGAGGAATCGCGCGAGATAGGCGAAGACCAGGGCGATGAGCGTGCCCGAGAGCAGAAGGCCCGAGGAAAGGCCGAACCGCGCGCGCAGCCAGGCGTCCAGCGCATTGTCGAACAGGCCGAAGGGCACCAGCGTGCCCACCGCGATCACCGAGCCGGGCACGGCGTAGCCGAGCCCCACGAGGCGGTTCGCGCCCCGCTGCCAGGGCCCCGGATGCAGCCGCGCCGCCCAGGCGAGCCAGGCCGCGAGCCCGACCGCGAGCCCCGCCGTGATCGCCGCGAGGGTGAGGGAGTTGGTGAGGAAGGGCAGGAAGCGCGCGGGGGCGAGCGGGTCGCCCCCTTCCAGCATGAGCGCGACCAGCGTGCCCGCGGGCACCACGAAGCCGAGCAGCAGCGGCAGGGCGCAGAGGATGGGCGCCGCCCAGCGCTTCCAGCCCGCGAGCGGCACGGGCTGGAAGGGCGCGTGGCGCGTGCTCATCGGATGGTAGCGCCGCCCGCCGCGGCTCGCCTGCTCCAGCGCCAGCAGCACGCCCACGCAGAGCAGCAGCAGCGCGGCGAGCTGGCTGGCCGCGCCGCGGTCGCTCATGCCGAACCAGGCCTCGTAGATGCCGGTGGTGAAGGTGCGCAGGCCGAAATACTGGACCGTGCCGAAATCGGCGAGCGTCTCCATCAGCACCAGCGCCACGCCGGCGGCGAGCGCGGGGCGCGCGAGCGGCAGCGCCACATGCCAGAACACGCGCGAGAGCGAATGGCCGAGCGTGCGCGAGACCTCGACGAGGCAGGTGCTCTGCGCCAGGAAGGCGGCGCGGCAGATGAGATACACATAAGGATAGAGCACCATGGCGAGCACGAGCGCCGCCCCCTCGAGGCTGCGCATCTCGGGGAACCAGTACTCGCCCCAGCGCAGCCCCGTCGCGGCGCGCAGCGCGCCCTGCACCGGGCCCGCCACGTCCATCAGCCAGGTCCAGGCATAGCCGCTGACATAGGCGGGCATGGCCAGCGGCAGCAGCAGCGCCACCTGCAGCGCGTCCCGCCCCGGGAAGCGGCAGGCGGTGACCAGCCAGGCCGTCAGCGCCCCTGCGCTGCCCGCGAGCACCGCCACCAGCAGCCCGAGCAGGGCGGTGGTGGCCAGCATCTCGGGCAGGAAGGTGGCGGCGATGTGCCGCCACACCTCGCCCGCCGGCACGGCCGCGGCGGCCAGCACCGCCGCGAGCGGCAGGGCGATCAGCCCGGCGGCGAGCAGCGAGAGCCGCGCCCAGAGCGGGGCCCCGCGGCGGGCGCGGGCGGCGGGGCGGGCGCTGGCGCTCATCGGCCGGAGCTCATGGGTGGGGGGCTCATCTGCGAGCGGTTCTCATTCTCACGCCCGCCTAGCGCGGAAGCGCCCCGGCGGCAAAGCCCCCGCGGCGCGGGGCGTGGCCCCCGCGTCAGGCCCTCACCCGGCCTTCGCCGCCTGGCGCGCCCGCCACTCGGCGACGGTGAGGCGCGGCACCTCGATGCGGTCGGTGGTGCGGACATACCAGCCGCGCCCGTGCATGCGGCCCACGAGATCGAGCTTC
>JBKBSR010000383.1:0-2633 GCA_046291055.1 Roseococcus sp. | reverse complement strand
CGCGCGCCGGGCGCGGGCCGCCGTCGCGGCCCCGGCCCTGCAGGCCGCGGCGTCGGCCCCTCCTGCGCCGGGCATCAGACGAAGCGCAGCCCCACGCGGCCGAGCCCCTCGAAGGCGACCTCCACCTCCGCCGGCCCCTCCAGCCAGATGGGGGGCGTGACCGAGCCGAGCCAGACGATCTGCCCCGCCCGCAGCCCGCCATGCACGGCCGCGCAGCCCGAGCCGGCGAGCCAGGCCAGCGCCGCGAAGGGGTGGCCCAGCAGATCCCGCCCATGCCCCGTCCCGCGCGATTCGCCGCCCACCCGCAGCTCGCCCCGCAGCGCGCCGAGGTCGAGCGCCCGCCAGCCGGGGCAGGGCGCGCCCGGCACGCCGGCCGTGTGGAACACCTGGTCCGCGATCAGGGTGGGGGTGCCGAGCGCGGCGAGGTCGCCATAGCGGCGCTCCACCACCTCGATGGCGGGGAACACCTCGCCCACGGCCGCCGCGGCCGCCTCGGGGGTGCAGGGGCCGGGCGGGAGGTCGGCGGCCAGGCGCACGCCGATCTCGCACTCCACGCCCGGGTTCAGGAAATCGGCGAATCGCAGCGCCGCGCCATCGGGCAGCAGGGAGGCGGCCGGCACGAAGCCGGCGGCGGGGCCCGAGAGGCCGAGATAGGCCTGCATCTGCCGCGTGGTGGCGCCGATCTTGAAGCCCGCGGGCGGGACGGCGCCCAGCGCCTCCGCCACCTCGCGCTGCAGCGCATAGCCCGCCTCGGGCGTGGCCGGGGCGAGCGGCCCGAGCGGCTCCAGCACCCGCCTGTCCCGCCGCGCCGCCAGGATCGCCGCCGCCGCCGCACCCATGCCCATGCCGTTCACTCCCTCGCCAGCTCGTAGAGGGCGACCGCCGCCGCGGCCGCCACGTTGAGGCTTTCCATCGCCGGGCGGATGGGCAGGCGCACCAGCTCGTCGCAGGAGTCGCGGGTGAGGCGGCGCAGCCCCTCGCCCTCCGCCCCCAGCACCAGCGCCACCCGCCGCCCCGCTAGGCCAGACTGCGCGAGGGTGACGGGGCCCGAGGCCTCCAGCCCCACCACCCAGCAGCCCGCCTTCTTCAGCGCGGCGATGGCGCGGGCGAGGTTCACCTCGCGCAGGATCGGGACGAGCTCCAGCGCGCCGGAGGCGGCGCGGGCCAGCGCCCCCGTCTCGGGCGGGGCGTGGCGGTCCTGCATCACCAGCGCCGCCGCGCCGAAGGCGGCGGCCGAGCGCAGGATGGCGCCGACATTGCGCGGGTCCGTCACCTGATCGAGCACCACCACCGGCCCGGTGCTGTCGGCCAGCAGCTTCTCCAGCGGCGGGGGCGAGAGGGGTTCGACCAGCAGCGCCGCGCCCTGGTGCACGGCGTCGGCGGGCAGGAAGGTGGCGAATCGCTCGCGCGGCACGGGCTCGGGCTTGATGCGCCAGGGCTCGGGCACGCGCTCGGCGAGTTCGCGCTCCGCCTCCTCCGTGACGAGCAGGCGGCGCAGCCGGCGCGCGGGGTTGGCCAGCGCCGCCGCCACCGGATGCAGCCCATGGATCCACACGCCCTCGGGCGCGGCGGGGCGGGAGGGGGCGACCGCGCCGGGGCGCGGGGCAGGGCGGGGGCCGTGGCGCGCGGGGGAGGGGGGGCGGCGGGGGCGCATCGCGGCATCTCACGCGCGCGCCGCGCCGCTGGCAAGCCGCGCCCGGCTCGCGTAGAAACGGCGCGCCCCGCCGGGTTAGCTCAGCGGCAGAGCAACCGCCTTGTAAGCGGTAGGTCGTCGGTTCAATCCCGACACCCGGCAGGCCCCCGCCGCGGCGTCCGTCACATTTCCTCACGCTTCGCAGCCGGCTTCGCCATGCACGGGTTACATCCGCCGGGCATGGTTCCCCCATCGAGGGCGCAACCCGCGCCCCGGATGAAGGAGACACAGAGAATGCGCCTCTTCGCCACCACCAGCCTCGTTCTGATCGGCGGGCTCGCGCTCGCCGGCGCGGCCCTCGCCCAGCCCGGGCCCGGGGGCGGTCCCGGCGGCGGCCCCGGCCCGCGCGGCGAGCGCGGCGAGCGGATGTTCCAGGAGCTCGACGCCAACCGCGACGGCCGCATCACCTGGGAGGAGATCTGGGCCGACACCACTCGCCGCTTCCAGGCCGCCGACGCCGACCGCAGCGGCGGGCTGAACCCGCAGGAGTTCGGCAACCTCCGCCCGCGCCTGGCCGATGCGCCGCGGCGCCACGCCCATCACGAGGAGCGCCGGGCCGAGCGCCAGGCCGCCGCCTTCCGGGGCATGGACGCGAACCGCGACGGCCAGGTGACGCTGGAGGAGCTGCGCCCCATGGCCGAGATGCGCTTCCGCATGGGCGATGCGAACGGCGATGGCGCGATCACCCGGGAGGAGCTGCCGCGCCGCGGTCCCGGCCCGCAGGGCGGCCCGCGCGGCGAGGGCCGCCCCGCCGCCCCGGCGCAGCCCGGCCAGCCCGCCCCGGGCCGGTGATCAGCCGCCGAGCGGGAAGCGCTCGGCGATCAGGAAGGGGGCGCCGGGCCCGGCCTGGGTGAAGAGGCAGACGCTCTCCACCCGCCGGGGCCGGCCGGCGATCCCCGCGAAATGCGCCTCCGCGGCGGGGCGCAGCACCGAAGGACCA
>JBKBSR010000382.1:0-2651 GCA_046291055.1 Roseococcus sp. | reverse complement strand
CCGGCGTCACCGGCGCGCGCTTCCTCATCAACTCCACCCTGGGCCTCGCCGGCATCTTCGACGTGGCGGAGGGCCAGTTCGGCCTGCGCGGCCACAGCGAGGATTTCGGCCAGACCCTCGCGGTCTGGGGCGTGCCCGAGGGGCATTACCTCTATGTCCCCGTGCTCGGCCCCACCAACTCGCGCGACCTGATCGGCTTCGGCGTGGATTCGGCGCTGAGCCCGTGGTTCTGGTTCGGCCAGGGCGCGGCGGTCGAGGCGCTGCGCTACAGCCGCGTCGGCGTCACCGTGGTGGACGCGCGCGAGGGGGTGCTGGACACGCTCGACCAGATCGAGCGCACCTCGCTCGACCCCTACGCCGTGATCCGAAGCGGCTACCGCCAGCGCCGCGCCGCCGAGATCGCCAACACCGGCTTCCAGGCGCCGGAGGCGGCGCTGGGCACCGGCATCGGCATCGGCGCCGGCGTCCCCGCCCCCCGCCGCGACGACACCCCCGCCCGATGACCGCCTCACCCCGGATCGCGCGCCGCGCCCTGCTGGCGCTGCCCGCCGCCCTCGCCCCGCTGGCCGCCCATGCGCAGCACATGGACGCCCAGCGCGCCGCGGCCTTCATCCAGAGCACGGGCGAGGAGCTCGTCGCCGTGCTGAACAGCAACGCCCCCGTGACCGAGCGGCGCGAGCAGGTGGCCGCCATCCTGCGCCGCGCGGTGGACATCGAGGGCACGGGCCGCTTCATCCTGGGCCGCTGGTGGCGCGTCGCCACACCCGCCGAGCAGCAGGAATACCTCCGGCTGTTCGAGGAGAGCCTGATCCGCAACCTCGCCTCGCGCTTCGGCGAGTTCCAGGGCGTGCGCTTCTCCATCGGCCGCAGCCAGGCGCGCACGGAGGAGGATGTGCTCGTCACCACCCTGGTCGAGCGGCCCAACACCGCGCCCTTGACTCTGGACTGGCGGGTGGCGGAGGTGAACGGCCAGCCGAGGATCGTGGACCTGGTGGCGGAGGGCAGCTCGCTGCGCCTCACCCAGCGCAGCGAATACAGCAGCGTGATCCAGCGCGGGGGCAACCAGGTCTCGGCGCTGCTCGCGGCCATGCGGGCGCAGAACGAGCGGATGCGGTGAGGCGGGGCGCCCCGCGCGCCGGGAGGTAGCGCGTGGCGCTGGTCGAGGCGCTGCTGCTGCTGATGGCCGCCTGCGTGGTGCTCGCGCTGCTCGCGCGCGCGGCGGGGCTGCCCTACGCGGTGGTGCTGATCCTCGCCGGCATGGGCATGGCCTTCCTGCCCGGCCTGCCCGACATCGCGCTCGACCCCGAGCTCGCGCTCGCCTTCTTCCTGCCGCCGCTGCTGATGGCCAGCGCCTACCGCACCGACTGGCAGGCCTTCCGCCGCGACCTGGGGCCCATCCTGCTGCTCGCCCTGGGCTGCGTGGTGTTCACCGCGCTGTTCATCGGCTGGGTGGCGCGGGCGCTGGTTCCGGGCATGCCCTGGGCGGCCGCCCTCGCGCTCGGCGCGATCCTCGCGCCGCCCGATGCGGTGGCGGCCGCGGCCGTGCTGCGCCGCCTGCGGCTGCCCCGGCGCCTCGTCACCGTGCTGGAGGGCGAGAGCCTGGTGAACGACGCCTCGGCCCTGGTGCTCTACCGCCTCGCCATCGCGGCGGCGGCGGCGGGCAGCCTGCTGCCCCAGCAGGCGGCGCTGGGCTTCGCCGCGGTGGGCGGGCTCGGACTCGCGCTGGGCTGGGTCATCGGGCGGGCGGGGCTGTGGCTGCTCGCGCGGCTCGACGACACGCTGCTGGAGACGTCGCTCTCCTTCCTCGCCGCCTATGCCGCCTTCCTGCTGGCCGAGGCGCTGGGCGGCTCGGGCGTGATCGCGGTGGTGACCACGGGGATCATGTTCGGCCGCGCGCAGCACCGCGTGCTCTCCGCGCGGACGCGGCTGGAGGCGCGGGCGGTGTGGGAGTTCGTGGAGTTCGTGCTCACCTCGCTCGTCTTTCTCCTGGTCGGGCTGCAGCTGGACGACATCCTGGCGCGGCTCGACGCGCGCGGGCCCTGGACGCTGCTCGGCCTCGCCCTGGCGCTGTCGGCGGCGCTGATCCTCTCCCGCTTCCTGTGGGTGTATCCCGCCGCGCTGCTGCCGCGCGCCCTGCCCGCGCTGCGCCGGCGCGAACCGGCGCCGGGCTGGCGCACGCTGTTGGTGACGGGCTGGGCGGGGATGCGCGGCGTGGTCTCCCTCGCCGCCGCGCTGGCGCTGCCGCTCGATTTCCCGGAGCGCGACCTGATCGTGTTCCTGGCCTTCGCGGCCATCCTCGCCACGCTGGTGGTGCAGGGCACCACGCTGGGCTGGCTGGTGCGGCGGCTCGGCCTCGTGCTGCCGCCGCCCGCGCACGGCATCGAGCCGGAGGAGGCGCGGGCGCGCCACGCCGCCGCGCGCGCGATGCTCGCCGCCATCGAGCGGCGCGCCGGCGATGTGCTCTACGGCCCCATCGCGCAGGACCTGTTGCCCGATTTCCGGGACCGCGCGGGCCACCTCGCCCGGGTGGAGCGCGGCGGCGGGGCGGCGGCGGCCGAGGCCGCGGCCCGCCACGCCCTGCGCCTGGAGGCACTTGCAGCCGCGCGCGCCACCCCCCCTGCCCCTCCCCCCCAAGGCGCACTCCCCGAGGA